>JAGVUH010000163.1 GCA_019136395.1 Gammaproteobacteria bacterium | reverse complement strand
GTCCGCCGGCGCCACGCCGCCATCGCCGAACTGCTGGAGGGTGGCCATGACCGACCCTTGCAGGAGCAGTTGGCCGGCAGCGGCGACCTGGAGCGCATCCTCGCCCGCGTCGCCCTGGGCAGCGCCCGCCCCCGGGACCTGGCGGCGCTGCGCGATGCCCTGGCGCGACTGCCGGCCCTCCAGGCCTTGCTGGCGCCCCGGGAGACCCCCCTGCTACGGGAACTGGCCGCCGAGGCCGCCACTCACCCCGAGGTCCTCGACCTGCTGCAACGGGCCATCCTTGACAGCCCCCCGGTCCTGATCCGCGACGGCGGCGTCCTGGCGCCGGGTTACGACGCCGAACTGGACGAGTTGCGCGACCTGTCCACCAACGCCGACCGCTTCCTGCTCGACCTGGAGGCCCGGGAGCGACAGCGTACCGGCCTGACCAACCTGCGCGTCACCTACAACCGCGTCCACGGCTACGCCATCGAGGTCAGCCGCAGTCAGGCCGATCAGGTGCCCCCGGACTACGTCCGCCGCCAGACGCTGAAGGGCGCCGAGCGCTACGTCACCCCGGAGCTCAAGCGCTTCGAGGACCAGGTCCTGTCCGCCCGCGAGCGCGCCCTGGCCCGGGAAAAGGCCCTCTACGAGGACCTGCTGGAACAACTGCGCGCCTGGCTGGGACCTCTGCAACTCAGCGCCGCCGCCCTCGCCGCCCTCGACGTCCTCGCCAACCTGGCGGAGCGGGCGCGGACCCTGGACTGGTGCCAGCCGGAGCTGACCGAGGAGCCGACCATCGACATCAAGGCCGGCCGCCACCCGGTGGTGGAGGGGGTCATCGACAGCCCCTTCGTCGCCAACGACCTGCGCTGCGACGCCGAGCGACGCATGCTGGTGGTCACCGGCCCCAACATGGGCGGCAAGTCCACCTACATGCGCCAGACGGCCCTCATCGTCCTTATGGCCCTGGCCGGCAGCTTCGTCTCCGCCGCCGCGGCGCGGCTGGGGCCGGTGGACCGCATCTTCTCCCGCATCGGCGCCTCCGACGACCTGGCCGGCGGGCGCTCGACCTTCATGGTGGAGATGGAGGAGACCGCCAACATCCTTCACAACGCCACCGAGCACAGCCTGGTGCTCATGGATGAGATCGGCCGCGGTACCAGCACCTTCGACGGCCTGTCCCTGGCCTGGGCCTGCGGCGTCGAGCTGGCCAGTCGCATCCGCGCCTTCACCCTCTTCGCCACCCACTACTTCGAGCTCACCACCCTGCCGGAGGAGTACCCGGGCATCGTCAACGTCCATCTGGACGCGGTGGAATATGGCGAGCGCATTGTCTTTCTTCACGCGGTCCGCGAGGGCCCCGCCAATCAGAGCTACGGCCTCCAGGTCGCCAGCCTGGCCGGCGTACCCAAGACGGTCATCGACCGCGCCCGCCTGCGCCTGCGGGAACTGGAGGATGCCGCCCAGCGCCACAGCCAACGGCAGTCCGTCCAGCTCTCTCTCTTCCCCGCGCCGGATCACCACCCCGAGCCCCATCCCGCCGTGATCGCCCTCCTCGCCCTGAACCCGGAGACCCTCAGCCCCCGGGAAGCCCTGGACCAACTCTTTCGTCTCCGGGAACTGGCCGCCAGCCCGGCCAAGCCTCCCGCCACTTCTCTTTCCCGCCGTCGGCGCCCCAGGTGAGTGGAACGGCAATAAGCGAGGGCGCTTCCGGGTCTCATGAAAGCTGGGGCCCTGCCAGCACTTCAACGCTTCCGGATCCCTCAGCTCCCTTACCCGCTTCACCTCCCGAAAACGCAGCTACTTCAGGCGGATACTGAAGGGGATGATGCAACGCGCCTCTGGGAAACAATGGCTTTGTTTCGCAAAATGGCCTTTTCGTAGCCTGCGCAAGTAAGCTAGGATTTTCCACCGGGCGCGCCCAGATGATCCATCTTCAAAATTTCGGAGGACCAGGATGGTCAGGGCGGGCTTTTTAGGCGGTCGCGGATGAAGCCTCCACCTGCGCCGCGGACAGTCTCACGGTGGTCCGCTCGAGAGTCCCTGAGAGGCTCCCCGCCCTCGCGCTAGCAGGGCCAACATCGCGCAAGCATGAGCCGCTGAACATGAAGACCACGCAGACTGAGTTCCTGAAAGCTGCTTTCCGGTCCGGGTTACTGCTGACCACGCTCCTGGTAGTGGTATCTGGAGTCTCGTTAGCCGAGCCCTCCCGCGGCGGCTTGACCGCTCAGGCGGAAGCGCGGATCGCGGCCGACGCTCTCCTCAACAAAGCCAGTCCACAGACCACGGTTGCAGTTCAGCCCGAGGATATTGAACGCTATCGGCGGGCGTTGGCGGACACCCTGGAAACGGAGCAAAGCGAGGTCGTTCAGGATCTGATCGCGGTGGTCCCTGATCCCGATGCGACCAACTACCGCAAGCTCCACGGGGATGACCTGGCCTGGGAGGACAATCCTGAATCTGCCGATCACCCGCGCATCCTGGTCGCGGCCGTGATGAGCCGCGAGACCTTCGACAAGTACTACCGATCCTTCATCGGCCAGGATTACCAGCTTCAGGTCGGTCTCTGGGTGACGGTCGTCCCTGAACTCAGCAACCACTTCATCGGCAAAAGTTGCCCGCCGACCAGCCAGCGACTGGTGGAGGTGATCGGACTTAATCCCGCACTGGAATATTCCGCCATTGTCGAGATGTGGGTCGATCCACGCTATCTGTTCCGTCCCGCCCCCGATCCCGAGATCAGTGACCATACGGCAGAGCTGGCCTATCGCGTGGCAGATCCCGCTACCTGGAGTTTTCCCAGTGACCGCAATCATTTTCTGACCTTCGACCCGAAGGCGCTGTTCCTGAATAACGCCTGGACACCACAGGCCGTCACCTTCCGCGACTGGTACATGGTCTTGGCCAAGACCCAATACCGCATGGAGGGTGATATCAGCACCTGGGGCTTTCCCTGGACCAGATTGGGCTATACCTACGATTGGGGTAACCCCGACCATCACGTCGGCTTGAGCGAATTCATCCTGCGGATCGATCCTGATTTAAAACATGCCCCGGTCAGAATCGAGCGGGGCTTCACGGCAGACGACACCGAACAGTGGGCACAATATTTTCGTTGCGGTCCGGCGGCCCCGCGCCTGACGGTCAATACGCTGTTTCGCCGCGTACGGCTAGCCTGGAGCCGCTCCCCCGGGGCCACAGGCTATACCGTTTTGTATTCCCCAACGGAGCAAGGCAAGCCCTTTGCGCCACCCTTCACCCACCGCATCGAGGTCGGGAACCGCCACGCCTTAGCGGTCACCTTGCCGCCGGGAAGTGCTTATTTTGTCGCGGTGCAAAGCCATAACGCCCAGGGTCGGGGTGGACTCTCCAATATCGAATATGTCCATGCCGCTCCTGGCCCTTTCATCCCCTGGGGGCCACTTGACCCACCGGGTCACCGTCCAGGCGATAAGGACTATTACCGGCCAGGGGAGTTGCGTGGATCTTTTAACGATCCCCTTCATGACGGGCCGGAATGAGCCTATCGCTCTAGGTACGTCACCGGGAGGCCGGTGAGCCACTTTTTCCCAGCCTCCGTGGATAACCTCATCCCTTAACCCTTGGTATACAGAGAAGACGATGAAATTACCAACCGCTATCGCAATCATGGCCACTGCGGTGCTGATGCCAGCGTATGGCGCGGCGGAGACAGTGCCAGATATGAAGGGTACCTGGGTGACCACTTCGACGGATGATTCGGTGGTTTACGGTCAGTCAGAACATCATCCCGAATCCAACCAGGACACGCTGTTTTTTTCGCAGGGTCCCGATCCCTTTACGCTGACCATCGATCAACAACAGGGGCGCAGATTTGCAGGGAAATTCTCTACGCCGAGTGCGTCCGAAGTTGTGGTGGGTGTCTTATCCCCCGATCTTCAGTCCGGCGTGATGGCGGCTCATGAAGGTCAACACACCTTCAAGTTGGTGGGCAAAGACCGGATGGAGAAATGCTATACCCAAAGCAGTCCGCACACGGTGGCCGCCTGTGCGACGTGGGTGAAGAAACAATAGCCGCGTAAGCGTAGCGGTCGGGTGGCTAAAGATGGGTCTTCACCGGTAGCCATTTACCAATAGAGTGGGTAATTTCGGCCGGGGCACGGAGTACGCTAGGCGCTAGTCAACACCTGTACCGGGGAGCCTATCATTATGGATAGCGACGCTTACGCGCGCGCCAAGGCGGGTGGGCCGGCCGCGGCTTAGGACCTGATCCGCGGCTAGAAACCGGCTAAGCCCTGGAGGGCGGGGTGTTGGCTGCCGGAGTGTGCCCCTACTCATAGGCATTAAGTGTCTGCAACAGACGGCACGCAGGGGATCAATCTCAGGCCCGAAAGATATCGACTTTGGTCTCCAGGCACTTGCGCATACTCAGGTCGTTTGCCCCCACTTCGAACCAACTGCCCGGCTTCTGGTAGAAGTCCAGGCCGCGACCGATCTTGATGATCCAGCCGGTGTCGAGGCGAATTTCACGGTCATGGAGGTTGGGATTCAGTTGCACCTCCAGTTCGACATCCAGCTCCAGCAGGCTCTGCTTGAGCTCGTCAAGCTTTTCAGCCATGTCGACCACCTGGGTCTTATCGTCGTAGCCGGTGATCAGGCTGATCTTCCTGACGCTGCCGGGCTTGAGCACCGTTTCGCAGAAGCGGACGAAGTTCTGAATCTGGTGTGGCAACCGGATGTAGGGGTCCTCGATAACGACCGTCTGCACGCCCGCCAGGTAGGGGCCGAGGATCGACTCGTAGCTGTAGCCGGTATCGCCATAGAGGATGGTGAAGTGTTGTTCCTTGGGCGCCGCCGGTGGAGGTACAACGGCCGGGGGGGCTGCGGTAGTTGGCGCCGGAGCAAGCGAGGAAGGGGCCCCCGCGGGCGCCCCAGCAACGTCCGTTGCTTGCGGGGGCACCGCGGATTCTCCGCCACCGGTAGTCGCCCGCGGCTCCTGCGGCGCGGCCGGGGATGAGACATCGGACCTGTCCTGAGTTGCCAACGCGGATGCGGCCGGGGGTGCGACAGGCGACAGGGCGGTTGCTGCTTCATGTCCCCCGCCGGGTTGGGCCACCTCCGGCTGCAACCGCCGCCGCCTCGGCTCCTGGGTCGCGGCGGCATCCTTTGACTCCGGACAATAGACCACCACCTCCTCGCCGCTGGCGGTGAAGTAGGACAGATTGATGCGCGCGAACTCGTCATCCGGTTTGCGCTTGTTCATCTGTTCCTTGACGCGCCGGCGGCACTCCAGGGCGTAGGCGACATATTCCTCGAACTCGGCGTCGCTGGGCGGTCCCTGGGGGTGGAGGATCTTGAGGAAGGCGCAGACGGTCTTCTTGATGCCCTTTTCGTCCCGGCCCTCGACGGCCGCGCCAAGGCGCAGGCGCTTGCTCACTTCCTCGTAGCGGTTGGTGTGCTGGAACTGGTGGTGGAAGGCCTCGGCCAGGTAGTCGGTGATGAAGCCGTAGCGCGTGGTCAGGAAGTCGCTGCTGTTCTTGGGCATCTCCCAGCCGGGGAAATAGGCGGCGAAGCGGTCCATCACCGCCAGGTCGAACTCGGGGGGCAGGGGTTGGAACAGGTCGTGCTCGTGGGAATTGACCACCTGCTGCACCGAGACGTCGATGTTGCCGACGAAGCTCAGGCTGGCATCGGCAATGACCTCGGCCCCGCGGGAGAAGCGGCCGTTGGCCATGAAGTCCTTCATGATCTGGATGGTGTCCGGATCGCGGACCTTGATGCCACCCACCTCGTCGAAGGCGACGGTGTCCCAAAAGCCCACCAGGCCCACCTTGCGGCGCTGATTGTTGTAGAAGAGCGTGGCCTTGGTGGCCTGCCCGCCGGAGATCAGGGTGGCGTAGGGGGAGAATTCACTGAAGAAGTAGGACTTGCCGGTGCCGCGGGGCCCCAGTTCGATGACGTTGTAGTTGGCCTCCACCAGCGCCGCCAGGCGGGCGATGAAATGCAGCCGCACCCGGGGTGTGAGCTTGTCCGGTTCCAGCCCCACCGAGCGTAACACCACCGCCAGCCACTCGTCCCGGGTGAAGGCCGCCCGGCCGGCGGTGTAGCGCGCGAAGTCAAAGCGGGTCAGTTGGATCGGGCGCAGGTCCTCGATGGAAAAGGCGTAGTCGTCCTCCTCGCTGTCATTGTGCGCCAGGGTCACCTCGGCCCAGATCCCGCCCTCCAGCAGGCGGTCGTTGTCGCGGTAGAACTTTTCGCCAATGGCGATGCGTTGGGAGTTGAAGTTCTCCAGCGCCGCCCAGTGGCGCTTCTCCTTCTCCACGTAGCGCACATGGACCTTGTCGATGAAGCGATGCCGGCCCTTGGTCGCTACCTTGGACTGGGCGGCATTGGCCTCGTCGGGGCGGACATAGTTTTCCTGAAGGGTGGACAACACGGCCTCCATGCCGGCGTCCAACTCCGCCTGGTCATTGCTGGCGCAGAACTTGGCGAGCAGAAACTCCAGGACGAAGGTCGGGACGTTGGTGCCCTTCTTGATCCGGTGCAGCAGGTCCTTGCGTAGCACCTTGCCGTCGAAGGTGTCGTTCAGTTTCTGGTCGAGGGCGTCCATCGGGCTCACTCCGTGTAATCGGTTTCGAGGGCCAGTTCACTGCCCTTGGACGCCAGGGCCAGGGTCGTGGGGTTGAGCGCCAGGACGCGAAACTTGCCGCGGAACTCATCGTCCATGCGCAGGGCGATGCGCTTGCGCTGGCCGGGCAGCAGGGTCAGCGTCCGGGTGGCGGGGTTCACCTCGCCACCGGGGCGCGGTTCGCCAACCACCTGGCCCTTGCCGTCCTGGGCCTCCAGCAGGATCTCCAGGCTCAGGTCCTGGGCGAAGATGTCGTCGGCGATCAGCGCCACCTCGATGACCGGCAGGCGGGTGGTGATCCGCTTGGCCCCCTGCTTGTAGCTCAGCTCGACCAGCACCTTGCGCGCCTCGGCGGGGGAACGGGTATCCAGGCGCGCCACCAGCACCGGCACCACCGCCTCCGCCAGGGAGGCCCCGCCGTGGAAATACAGATGGCCGGCGCGGTAGGGGGCCATGCTGCGGGGCATGGCCACCTGGGCGAAATCGCCCCGGATGCCGACCTTGTCCGCGCTGACCACCAGGCTATGACTATCGCCCGTGCCGGCCCCCAGCAGCAGGCGGTCGTGGGCGTTCACCGGCCAGGTGCCTTGGGGCTTGACGCAGACATCCCCCGCCTCGGCCTGGGTGTTGAGGAAGAAGCCGTGATCGGTGACGATGACCGCCTCCTGGAAGCCCAGGCCGCGCAGCTTGTGCAGCGCCACGCGGATCAGCTTGAGGGTGCCGGGGATCAGGCCGAGGGTCGTCTCCGGGTTGCTTTCGAGCTGGCTGTCGATCTCGGTGGAGCGCAGGACCAGCAGGTCGACGGTCGGCGCGAGGCGGGGCGTGCCGCGCACGAAGTCGTTGAGCGGCCGCTCGGCGAAGCGGTCACCATAACGCTGGGCCAGAACGTTCAGGCGCTGGGTGACGTTGTTCATGGGCACCCCCGCCAGCTTGGGCACGAGGGCGTCGTTCTCCAGCGCCAGGGTCAGGCCGGCCCGGGCACCGGGCAGCAGACTGGCCATGCCCACCGGGGTGATGGTCGGCAGTTGCGCGTAGGCGGCGCGCAGCTCGACGGGTCCATCCTCCGCCAGCAGCTTCTCCAGGGCCACGCCCAGCTCGTAGCGCAGGGCGTCCACCAGCAGGTAGGCCACCCGGTAGCCACGCTCCTTGAGGCGGTCCGCCACCAGGCCATCGAAGGCCTCGGCGTTGGCCAGGCGCCCGGCGGGCGGCCAGCCCGCCAGCTCAAGGTGCCTCACGAACAGGCCTTGCACCTTCTCCGCCAGGCGGCGATAGCGCGCCCGGGCCTGGTCGATCACGTCCCGCAGCAGGCCGAATGGGTCGAGGAAGTCCCCCGCGGCCTGCTCGAACTCGCGTTGCAGTCGGTCGGCCTCGCGCAGGCTACCCAGGTAGAAATCGAGCAGCTCGGCCTGGGAGCGGCCGTGGGCCGGCAACTGGCGCTCAGAGTCCTCGCAGGCCTCGACCAGGCTCAGGCCGGCGCGGATCAGGTCCCACTGCGCCTGGCTTTCGCCCTTGCCTAGCCACACGGAGTTTTGTTGCCGGGTCAGGACGCGGCGGGTGGCGTCGGTGTCGCCGCTGGCGATGCCCTGGATGGCGGCGCGCAGGAAGGTCCGCTCCTCGAAGGGGAAGGTGTCGCGCTCGCCCAGGTCGTCGATGGCGCCGCAGAGATCGCTCAGGTTGAGTTCCGCCTCAATGGCCTCGGCCCGTTCGATGTAGGTGGCGCTGGTTTTCGGGTCGCCGCGCAGCCGGTCGCAGACATCCTCGATGATCGGCCGGGCCTCTAGGTGGGCATGCGGCACGCCCTGCAGGGTGTCGGGCAAGGCGGTGGGCAGATCGAACACAAATTCGCTGAACAGCACATAGCGCCACAGTTCGTCCGCCAGGGCGGACCAGGTCTTGCCGCGGGTCTTCAGGCTCAGGCCCAGGGTGGCGCGGAGGAAGTCGCGCGCCTCCTGGGTCCAGTCCTCCTGCTCCTTGAGCGCCTTGGTCTGGATAGTGTTGGGCGCCAGCAGCGCGGCGAGGATTTCGCGGGCTGATTCCACCCGCAGCGTCGCCCGGAGTTGGGGCCAGCTCACGCCTCCGCCGATGGCGTCGATGACGGCGAAGCTCGGCCCGGCGGGAGCGCGGGCAAAGACCTGGCGGATCGCGGTGGCGTGGTCCGGTCGGGCGCGCAGGCACAGGCTCAAGTAATCATCGCCATCGTCGCAGGGGAAGACCGCGCCGCATTCGGAATAGAGGGCGAAGGGATCGACCTGCTTCTGCTCGTCGGTTTCGGGGCGCTTGGCCGGGACATAGATCAGGACCCCCTCCAGGGGGGATTGGGGCTGTCCCACCTCGCGCAGGGCCAGCAGCGCGGCCTCGCGGCTTTCAATGCTGCTGACGGAGGCATCCACCACCCGGACCTTGTCGCCGGCCAGGTCGCAGCATTGCTCGCGAAAGCGCTGGTCGGGGTCGTAAACCACCAGGCAACCGGCCTGTTTCAGGCGCGGGCGCAGGACGCTTTCACGGATGAATTCGGCGATGCTCACAGGGTTATCCCTGGCGTTGCGGGTTTCAGGATCATGGCTTCATTGATCAAAGCAATCGCCCAACAAGCTCGCTGTATAGCGGGAATTTTTCATCAGCCGAGATCAGCAGGGCATCATGCGCCAAGGTAGTGGCAATGATCAGACGATCTTGGGGATCCCGATGATGCTCAGGGAGCTGCACGGCGATACGGGCAATCTGTGGTGTGATGGGCAGAAGATCGATATTCGATCCCGCCAGCGCTTTTTCGAACCAGCTATCCAGAGGTTCAGAGAGCTGAACACGCTCATGTTGCACGAGCCAGGCGACTTCAAAACAGGAAATGGCAGAAACCCCCACCTGCGCGGAGGCGGCAATCTTCTCGTGCCAGTGCGGCTTCAAACGGGTGTGATCCATCTGAATCCACCGTAGCCAAATATGCGTATCCAGGACGATCATCGGGGTAAATTCCACGCTTCTTCAGGAACCGAATCGTAG
Organism: Gammaproteobacteria bacterium; assembly: GCA_019136395.1. The sequence continues at coordinate 15,248 of JAGVUH010000163.1, read as the reverse complement.
ATATCACCGCTGACCTGGAGGCGACCGGCGATATCAGGGTGCGGTTGGCGTCGTACCTGCGTGGGTTCGGGTTCGTCCAATTCCAGCACGATGACCTCCACACGATGATGTACGAAGCTTTCGGGTAACCGAATGGTCAGGTTGCGATTGACGACATCGGCCACAAATCGTTGTGCTTGCATAGATTTCTCGGGTGAGTGAACAAGTTACCAGTCAGGTCTAGATTCTTGACAAGGGCCGTTATATTGCCTTCCGACCGCTTAACCTCTTTGGCTGAGCCTCTGGCTCAATGTATAGATGCTCCAAGCCATGGGCGATGGCCAGCGACGTGTCGGTCCGACATTTGTGCCGCACGCGCTCGGGCCAGTAGGCCATGGCCAGGTGCGCCCAGTCGTAGTCGCCTTTTTCCAGTTTGGCCCAGGTGTCCTTGAGGACCTTTTGCCAAGGCTTGTGGCGGAACAGGGGCCAGAGGGGCGCGGCGCTGATCTGCACCCCATCGTCGTGGTGGGGCTGGTAGCCGGGGGCGAGCTGGAGCAGGGTGTCACGCAACTCGCTCAGTTCCCAATGGAGGGCTTGCAGCGCCGCGAACCGCTTCTCGTCGTCACGGGTGCGGGCCGTCCCCTGGTTGCGCAGCGCTGTCACCTCCGTGCCGACCTGGCTCAGCTTGGGCTCGATGAAGTCGTTGACGGCGGTGTAAAGCGTCTGGCTGGTCAAGCTGGGGTAGTAGAGCCAGAGGGTGTAGCCGCCGGCTGCGGTGGACAGCGGCCAGTAGATCGGCGCCTTGCGGCGGCTCTTCGAATAGCGCTGCAAGTAAAAGGCGAAGAATTCCCGTTGCAGCCGGCGGCGGGTATCGGTGAGCAGGGAACGGGGATCGCTGACCCGGGGGTCGCGGGCGGTGGTTGCCGAGGCTTTGCTTGGTTCTGACCGCCCAGTGGTGAAGACGGTCTCCAGCACGCCTTCCACCAGCCGCGCCAGATCATGCGGGTGGCCGGGGTCATCCACCAGGATGCCGGCGTGGGCGTGAAAGGGGGCCGCGCCATCGGGCAGCATGCCGGGACTCTTTGCCGGCAGCGGGTCAAAGGGTTCCGGCTCGGGTGGCGCGGCGCGTTCGCCGGTGGCCAGGCGCCAGTCGAAGCGGCCGAAGGCCACGCCGACGGCCCAGCTCAGCAGTCCAGCGCTCTGGTCGATGGGGGCGGCCTGGTCTCCCTCGTCCTGGTCGTCATCCGCGGCGCCGGGGGCGGTATCGCCTAGCGTCGCTCCGCCCTGGCTGGCCTGAGCAGCCGCGCGATCGGCGGGGGAAAAGCCATAGAGATCGAAGGCGATGGCGTCGATTTCAGCCTGGAGGCCCGCCAGCTCCGCCTCGATGGTGGGCGGGTCATAGTCGCCCAGGCGGTAGCGCAGGGCGGCGGGGAGCAGGAAGGCGTGGGAGGTTTCCTCGATGGTATCCAGCGTGCGCTTCAGCGACCAGGCGCGGCGGGCCAGGGCGGCCAGGGTGTCTTGATGTTCGGCGCTGAGATGGGGCACGGGGGTTTTCTGGATGACGCCGACTTCGTAGGAGCGGGCGGCGGCATCGGCGGCGGCCAGTTGCAGCGAAACCAGCAGGCCGAAAGCCCGGCTGTTGGTCAGGGCGAGGAGCGCCAACAATGCGTTGGGATCGTCATTGGCGACAAAAGCGGCCGGGCCTTTATCGGCAAAGATGCAGCCGGCGGGCATGGCGCGCAGGCTGAGGCCGCTTGATGTCCGTTGCGGCCAAGTGAGGCCGGGGCGGAAGTAGAAATTCTCGTTATAGACCCGTTTTCCGATATTACCATGTTCTTGCTCTGCTTTTCCTTTGAGTGTTGCACCGTTATTTGCCCAGTTCAGTTTTAGAATCATTCCCGAGTAATACGGCGAATAGGCGCCCCCTTTAGCGAAGGGGAACCAGTGCTGGCAAACGACAACTGTCCACTGAAGATCCACCTCCCACCATGCGCGCACGAAACGGAAATCGTCGGCAGTGGCCAACCCTTGCTTGACTGTCCGCCCCTCACCCTCAAAAGCCGATAACCGACCGAACGTATCCCGCACCGCCTCACTCACCCAATAGGCAAATGGCTTTCCCGGCAAGGTATCGAAGGCGTCCGGCGTGACTTCGAAAACGCGCGGGTCGCCGTTTCCCGTCCGATGACCACTGATCTCTGACTGCTGATCACTGACCACCGGCCCCTCACCAGTCCCTCCCGCCCTGTACATTCTGCATACCTCTCCCAGCGCGGTGGCCTTGTCGGCTTCGTTCAATAATCGCAAGAACAGGCTCATCGCAGACTCTCCCCATCATTACCCCCCTCGTTTCCTTTTTCATTACCCCCTTCATTACCCTCATGTGGAGGTAATGTTTTCCCTCCATGGCCGCCGCCCCGCGACCAGAGCGTGCCCGCCCCACGGCCGGCGCAGGTGACCTCGCCGCTTTGCTGCTGCTCGCGCAGGACGTGGCGCACCATATCGCGGCTGACCCCCGGGCACATCCGTTCCAGTTCGCTCAGCCGAAAGGCCCGACCAGGACGGGAAAGCAGGTGGTCGATGCCCTGGATCACCTGCTCGCGTTTCTCGCCCCGGGGCGCCTTGATGTCGCCCACCCGGTCAACCAGGTCACGGTAAGCGGTCTTCATGATGGAGAGGATGTAATGGAGTAGGGCCAGGGGTTATGCCGGCCCTCGTGCCAGCCTTGCGAACTGTGCTCCAGGGTTTCGTGATAGCAGTCCTGGTTTTGTTCGACCAGACGTTCCAGGCTGATGTAGCGACCGACCTGGCCCCGGGTCTGGGCATGCAGGCGACGGATCGTCTCGTTGTCGATGGGCAGGCCCTCGGCGTTCTGGTGGATCAAGGTCAGGGCATCGCGGTAGCCGCGAACTTCCTCTTCGTCCCGGTCACGAAACAATGGCTTGGGGGCAATCAGGATGTCGCGAAGGCGTTGGGGATCGATGCTGACCCCTTCGATCCGATTCGAGGAGACCGCGCTCTCGATCAGGGCGGATTCCCGCAGCGCCTTGAGTCGTTGAGGGGATTGTCGGGTGTAGAGCTCCTGCTTGCCCCGAAATTCGCCCAGGTCGTTGAGATACCAGGCGGTACCAGGATCGATGGGCAGGCGGTTGAGGGCAAAAAGGCGAAGGGTCGAACTCATGCGCGTGGCGGGTGCATCAGTGTTTTTGCAGGACGTAAGCCGCCGCCTCGACCATCGCGTCGTCCATGACGCCATGGCCCAAATCGGCCATGACTTCGGGCTGGGCGATGCCTAGCACCACCTCCTCGCGCCATTTCTGGAAGCTGGAGAGGAAGAAGCAGGTGCGGGAGGTGATGGCGCCGAGACGGCCGCCGGGCCGCAGCAGCTCCAGTCCCCGTTCGACGAAGATCGCCAGCAGGTCGTTCTTGCCGCGGGGATAGGCCCTGGCAAGCGGGTCCTTGGTGCCAGCGGCCAGGGCACCGAAGGGCGGGTTCATCACCACCACGTCGAAGACCTCCCGACAGAGGTCGATGAGCCGCAGCCCGTGCAGGGCGTCCCGGGCGAAGAGCCGTCCCTGATAGCCGGAGGGGGCCGTCTGGGCAAAGGCGTTCAGGGCCCCGCGCAGGCGCACCTCCGCCTTGAGCCATTGCTCCATGTCGGCCGCCTGAAAGAGGGGGCCATGCACGCCATAGACCGCGCGGACCAGGCGCGGCAATGCGCGCTCGACCTGGAGCAGGACGCCCAATTCAGGCAGGCCCGTGAGGAGCCGCAAGGTCCGGTCGAACAGTTCGGCGTCGCGCTCATCCAGGTGGGCGGCGACTTGCTGGCGCAGGTCCAATTCCCCGGGCGGTGCGGTGGCGGCGATAACATGGCCTTGCCCGATGGCGGGGCGGTCCCTGGCCTTGACCCCGGCCTCGTGCCAGGCCCGCTGGGCCCGCAGCCACAGGGCCAGGGAGGCGATCTGGGCGGCCCGGGGGTCGATGTCCACGCCATAGAGGTTGTGCTCGATGATCAGGCGGGGGACGTCGCGGAGAAAGGCCGCTTCGTCCGGGTAGGCATGGCACAGGGGCGGGAGTGCTCTCCAACGCTCCGCTGTGTCCCCCCTCGCCCCTGACCCCTCACCTACCCGGGGCGGGGGGACAGCGAGGGAACCCGGGCCCTGCCGTTGTTCCCAGGCCCAGGCTTCGCGATAGATCTCGACGAACAGATCGAAGGCGTAAAGCCCGAAGTGCATGGAGCCGCAGGCCGGATCGAGCAGCTTGAGGGTGCGGGGGTCGCGGACGCTGGCATGGCCATCGCCCCTTTCCTCCGGCGTGACCAGCAGGTACTGGCAGCGGTCGCGCAGGCGCGTTTGCCCGCCGGTGGCGTTGAACCACAGCCGCCCCAGGGTGTTGTCCACCAGGAACTCGACCACGTAGCGCGGGGTGAAGAATTGGTTGCGCACCGCCAGTTCGCGGCTGTTACGCGGCGCCTGGCTGGCCTCGCGCATCGCCTTGCGCTCTTCCTTGGAGTTGAAGTACTGGTAAATCCAGCCGATGGTTTCGTCCTCGCTCCATAGCGGGGCGAGGTCGGGGGCGTCGATCAGGTCCAGCACCTGGAGCAGGGCGGCCTGGCGCGGGAAGAGGCGCCCCTGGGGGGAGTAGCGGTCGAACAGGGCCGGCAGGTCCTGGGCCAGTTCATCGAAGACGCTGAACAGATAGACGCGATAGGCATCGCCGGTCTCCCCCAGGGCGGTGCCGGCCAGGCGGGCATAGAGCTGGAAGCCTTTGGCCTGGAAGCCGTTGCCTACCGACTCGACCAGTAGGCCCCGGGCCTCGGCCATACGCAGGGCGGCCAGGCGGTTGAGCACGGTGAAGGCTTGCTCGCGGAGGATGCGGTCCAGCCCCTGGGCGGCGTTGCCGTCACCGCTGGCGGTGTAGTGGGCCAGGGTATCGCGCAGGATGCGGGCGGTTTCGCGCTGGGCGTCGTTGATATGCCGCAGGCTGGTCAGTGCGGCGACGGAGCCCGCCTGCGGGTCCATGCCGTAGTCGTTCTGAAGCTGGCGGGTGAACTCCTCCTCCAGCACGCGGCGCGCGTCGGTGACGAAGCGCTGGAGACGGCTGCGGGTGGGTTGGTCAAAGGCCATGGATCAGTGGCAATTCCAAGGTGAAGCCCAGTCGTTGGGCGTTGCGGCTCTGATTACGATCCAAGGTCGCGAAGCGTTGCAGGTCCAGTTCCTGGGCCACGGCAAGATGCAATGCATCCGCCCCCCGCAAGCCATGCTGATGGTCGTCGACCAAGTCCGCGGCGATGCGATAGGCCAGGCGTGTGACCGGAACCAAGGTCATGCCACCAGCGGTGAGACGCTCGAACAGGACGAGCGCCCCGTCAGCCTGGTCGGAACTCAACTGGCCGATTCGCGTCTTGATGGCGATGGCACTATGGAACTCGGTCAGGCTCCAGTCGGCACTGACCAGCGGTTCGACAATCATCCCAAACCATGCCTCGACCTGGGCAGTAGCTGCTTCTTGAGCCACCAAGGCTACCAAGACACTGGTGTCGACGTAGATCATCAGTAACGATCCGATTGCCGCATGGCTTCCACGACCGATTCGCTATTGGGGAGGGAGGCACGAAATGTTCTGAGCTGTTGCAGAAAGGCCGCTTTATCGAAAGGTACCGCCGGCACGGGATGCAGGCGTAGATCGCCGGTGGAGGTGACTTCAACCTCAACGGCGTCGCCTAGTTTGAGTTGCGCCTGGCGGGCGCACTGGCCCGGAATGCGAACGGCGAGGCTATTGCCCCATTTGGCAAGTTGAACTCTCACGCAGGTAACTCCGAATCGTCTGTCTATCCAGGTATCTACAGTCTAACCCTTCAGGTGATTCAGGGAGATGCGGATCTCGACCTCCGTGTAGGCGCCAAGCTGGGCCCGGATCTCCTCGAACTGGCGGATCAGTAGGTCAAGATCAGCGGCCGAGGTAAGCTTTCCGGGCACCTCCAGCGAGGTTGAAAACCGGGTGTCCGCGGGCTCTTCGACACCCTCACGCTCTTCTTCCCGCCGCTGACGCTGCCGGTCTCGTCCCTGGCGCTGAATGGAGCGTTTCAGTTCCTCCAGGGTGTGGTGGATGTCATAGTCGCGGGCCAGGAGCTTGCGAAGCCCGACCAGGTCGGGCGTGGCGTCCAGGGCCAGGTCGTCCAGCCGGCTCAGGGCATTGCCGCGCTCCTCCTGGGTCAGCTCAGCCCATTCAGGGATGCGCTGCAAGTCCTCGGCGCCTTCCTTCAGGCGCCGCTTCTGTTGCTCGGACAGGGTGATGACGGCGTCGCGTACCCGGCCCTTGAGGTGGGTAAGCAGGGAGTTGAAGTCGGCGCCATGCCGGTAAAAGTCTTCCTTGGCCAGGCGCTCCGCCAGGGTGTCCAGTTCCTCGGCGAGGTCGCGGCGCAAGTCGCCGGGCACGCCGGTGTCGGGCAAGGACGCCAGGTCCCGGCGATGGGTCTGGAGGTCGCGCAGGGTGGCGTCGAGCCCGTTGTCGAGCGCGCGCTTCACCTCCAGCGCCCACTTCAGGTGGTCATAAAGGGCTGAAGTCTCGGCGCCCAGACGCTGGGGGGCATCCGAGGCATCGGTGAACAGCAGGTCGGCGAGGTCCTGGTTCAGGGTGGCGGCGCGCTCCGTGCCCGCTAATCCCAGGCTGCCGAGCTTTTCCGCCAGGGACCCGTAGTCGTGCTGGAAGCGGGGGCAGTGCTTGGCGGCGGCCTTGCTGATCTCCTGCTCCAGGGGGATCACCAGGTCCCCGATCACGTCGGTGAGTCGCTCCGCCGCACGGCCCAGGGTTTCCAGCGAGGGGCGCTCGTCGCGCAGGGCGACACCGACCGGTTTGAAGGCGTTGTTGGTCTTGAGTGCGTCAATGGCCTGCTGGCCGGCGGCGGTGACCTCGCGTCCGGAGACCTTGAGCTTGATCTCCCCGGCCATGAGCAGGGTCGCCAGGAGGTAGCGCGTGGTGTCGGGGGACCAGCCGAAGGGGGCCTTGCTAAAGTCGTCGAGCAGGCGCTTGCCGTCCACCGTGCCCCGCTTGTCGATGTAGTCGCGCAGGCTGATCAGCGCCTTGTGGTCGGTCTTGAAAGAGGCGCGCCCCGCCACGGTCTGCACCAGGCCCAGGGGGTCCAGGCTGCCGCCGATGGCCGCCGGATTGGCGACCTTGAGGAATTTCTCGGCGGTTTCGGTGGCGACCCGCACCGGGGCCTCGCCGTAGCGGTCGAACACCTGCTTGGCCACGTCGGCGAGCAATTTCTTGGCGGACTCCAGCAGGTCCGTGTCCAGGGCCGAGACGGCGGTCGCCTGACCACGGAACACAAAGGAACCGCCTTGCAGGGTCTGCTTGAACTTGCTCTGGAGCTGGATGGCGAGCTTGGCGGCACGGTCCAACTGGCCGGTACAGTAGTCCTTGATCTCCTGGTCGGGCTCGTTGCGGTGCAGTTCGGCGATGCGCTGACAGCGATAGATTTCGTTGGCCAGGTCGTCCAGTTCCGGTTGGGCGCGGGCCAGGAGCCCGATGAGGTTGCGGCTGGCGTGGCTGCGGGAGTCATCCAGCAACCGGTTTTTGGCGGTCTCATAGTCGCTGGCGGGGACCAGTTCCACCAGGGTCTGGATGGTGTTGTTCTCGCCCGCCAAGCTGGTGACCGTGCTGCCGGCCTGGGCCTTGAGCCCGGTGGTCACGGCCAGGGTGTTTTGATGGCTGACGCGGGGGAGCGGATCGAAGGCTTCGCGCAGGGCCTCGTTGAAGATGCGCTTGACATCGACGGCGCGCAGGGCAATGGCGCCGCGCTCCTGTTCGATGTCGCGCAGCTTTTCGCTGAGGAACACCAGGCGGCCGTCCTTTTCGCCCAGGGGTACATGCACGTCGTTGAGCAGGTCATCAACGGCCTGCTTGACCGTGTCGAGCTGTGCGGGGGCCGTGACCGCCGGGTGCATCAGGCTGGCGACGTTGTGCACCGATACCGGCAGGTTGCCCAGGATCTGCAGCACGGCCACGGATTTGGCGACCCCCTGGTGCAGCGGGGCGTCGGGAAAGCGAATCTGCACCTTGCCGACGGCCTGGTGGATGGAGGGGAAGGCGCGGCGGATGTCCTTCTCCAGTTCGTCGTAGAGGGTGACGGTGGTGGCGAGCCAACCTACCGGCTGATCGGCCATGGCCTGGGTGCCGCCTTCGCCCTTGAGCACGTCCTGGACCACCTTGATCGCCGAGCGCAGGCCGATGCCGCCGGTGGACTTGGCCAGGGCACCCAAGAGGTGCAAGAGGATGTCGAAATGGGCGGAGAGGAAGGGGTAGAGGTTGATGAAGCTCGTCCGGCTAAAGTCGGCGTCGTAATACTTGGCGTCCTCCAGCTTGGTGTGGTGGCGCAGCCCCTGGCCGTGGGCATCGAACAGCTTGCCCAGTGCCGCTTCCCCCGCGGGCGATTTGCCCAGCAGGCGGCGGTAGCAGATCTCCTTGATGTCGCTGGATTCCAGTTCGATCTGGATCGGGAAGCGGTCTTTCAGCTTGTAGAGCTTGTCCGAGTTCAGGACCGCGCGGGGGTCATCCTCGGTGAGGGTCTGCTGGGCGGTGGCGATGATCCACACCTTGCCGTCGCCCAGGCGCTTGAGGTTCTTGGCCAGACCATCGAGGTTGAGGATCAGGTTGTCGCGGGTGGCTACATATTGGCCGACTTCGTCGACGATAAAGATGATGTTCTGCTTGCCGCTCTTTTCGCGGACGATGTCGATCATCTCCTGGACACGCTGGTCCTCGAATTGGAAGAAGCCCTCGGTACTGGACGAAAAGGATTTGGCTTCCGGGAAGAGCGCTGGGTACATCGCGTGGGCGATTTTTGGAATCAGTCCGTCAATGGCCAGGGGGTTGTTCTGCACCCGCGCCCAGGTGGCGCCCGGCAGGGCTTGGGCGATGCGCTCCTGGAGTTCTGGCCAACGGCCATCTTTTTCGACCATGCGCTCGTAAGCGGCCACCTTGAGGTTGCGCGAATAGCCGGCCCACTGGAGCACCTTGAAGTAGAGGACGGTGGAGACGTCCTCCATGGTGGCGCCGGCGAGCATTTCGCTGGCGAGGTCCAGCATGACCACCGCGGCCGGGTAACGCTGGGCGACGGTGCTCAGCAGGGCCTTGGTTTGGGGCTTATGGAGCCGGTCTTGCAGATGCTTGAGGAAGGGCGTGCCGTCGATGCGGCACTGATCGTCGAAGGCCAGCCCCAGGTACTTGGTGAAGGAGCTTTTGCCGGAGCCGTAATAACCCGAGCCCCAGACGCCGATCTCATGCTCTCCGCCGGCCTCCATCGCCAGTTGCATCCGATCCAGAAGCTTCTGGAACTGCTCCTCGATGCTGTCGGTGACCACGTACTCGGAGATCTCCGCCTTGAGGCGATTTTCCTGGGTGGTGCCGTAGGTGATGACCTTTTCGATCGTGCGATAGATGTCCTTGCTGGGGTCAAAGAGGGCGCGGATGGTCATAAACATTTCTCTGAGTTGTGGGGCCGGAACAACCGCCGACCGCTACGCGTTAGCCGCCGACGTGCACGGAGCGGTAATTGCCGTCCTCCGGATAAAAACGGAGAAATTTCAGTAGGGTTTTACCCATGCGCACGCCGGGGTACAGCAAAATCGTCGTGACGTTAAATTGGCTCTGGAGCTGGCTTTCCAGGGTGCCAATGCGCAGAAAGGGATGCAGGGCCTCCAGGTCCGTGACCAGGAGCAAGGCGTTCGGCTGGCCCATCAGGGGCTGGAGGGCGTCCTCCAGCCGGTGCAGCAGGGCGTTCTCCGCCATCAGGATGTCCGTCAGGGCCTGATTGGTGCGCGGCCAGTTCAGGGGGGCGGAATGGTCCTCTTGCACGCACAGGGACCAGAAGGGGTCGGCCTTGAGCAAGGACCAGATCTGTTCCGCCAGGGAGAAGGTGTGCACCTCCCAGCCGTCCTGGTGGAGCTTGGCGATCCAGGCCGGTGTCTGGCGCTTCACCGCCAGGATGTCTTTTGGGGGAAAGATGAGGTAGTAGATGGGCTCGAAGCCGGCATGACCGAGATCCCGGCCGTGGCGGATGCGTTCGCGCAACTCGTCAAAATCAGCCCTGAGCGAGGACATGGCAGAACGCCTCCATAGCGGGTTGATGCCAACTGATGCGGACGACCTCCCCGGCGGCCTGGACGATGAACCAGCCCTGCCGGGACAGGCGCTTGAGCTCCTCCAGGACGTCTTCCCGCGCCAGGCCGAACCAGTGCCAGTCGTCATGCGCCAGCAGGGCGTTATCCCCCCAGCCGGAAAAGTGCAACTCGTGGGCGAGGTAGGCGGTCGCGATGGGGGAGAAGCGGAAGGGCAGGAGGCGGCGGCTGGTCCGGGGGCCCGGTTCGAGCAGGCCAAAGTCGGCGCAACAGCCGGTCAGAGAAGCGGCGACCCGCTGGATCATGTCGGGGGACCAGCGCTGGCGGGTCCTGCCGTCATCGATGCCGCGCTGGACGAAGGCGCGGGCGTCTGCATTGGTAAGCTGGGTATAGCCCGCGGCGTAGCGGGGCCAGTAGATCTGGCGCACGAAGTCGCCCAGGATGGGGTGGGCCCGGCAGGTATGGAGGAAGAGGAGCTGCGACAGGTCGGCGGTGGTCAGGCGCGGTGCCAGGTACTTGAGATACGCGGCGGGTGGGCCTTCGGGGACCAAGTAGCGCGGGGCGAAGCCCTCCACGACGAGGTTGAGCAGGCGGCGCGCGGTCAGGGTGGGGAAAAGCCCCGAGGCCAGCGCGACCTGATGCAACTGCGGGGCGGTCATGCCCGGGGACCAAAGTTCGAGGAGCGTCCGGGTCTCGGGTATGAGGCCTAGGCCGGCTTGCAACTGGGTGGTGTAGGGCGGTGGGTCGGCCACACTCACCCCAGCAGGTAGGGATAGGTTTTGGTCCCTTGGGCAAACGCCGCCCCGTAGGCCGCGGCAATGGACTTTAAGGTAGCCGGGTGATGGAGGTCCTGGATACGGCCGACGGCGAGCGGGCCTTCGCGGTGGGGGGGCGCGGCCGGGTTTTGGTTGGCCGTAGCCCCATCGGGCGCGGGCCCATCCGGCAAGGCCAGGGCCTGCAAGGCCGCCAAGGCGGCTTCCTGGTTCTGGGGCACCGGCGGGGCGGCGGCTTCCCTCACCTGGTGATCCATGAGGGCATGCAGGTTCTGTTCGACCTCTTCCGGCAGACGGAACAGGTGGTAACTACCGACGTTGAGATGGTCGTCGTGGAGGCGGCGGGCGGCTTCCAATACCCCGTGGTACTGGGCCAGCCGGGCGGTTTTGCCGAAGACGGGCTCCAGGAAGAGGCGACCCGACGGCTCATAGAAGGCCGTGGGCCACCAAGCGCACTGCGCCCGCTCCCCCAGGTAGCCAACGAGCAGCCGCAGGTTGAGCCAGGTCGGGAGGGAGTCATCCGTCATCTTGTTTATCACCTAATGCAGGCGTCATAAGGTGACCAGCCCCCGGGCAACGAGACCCCCTCGCCGCCGAGCATCCAACTGGGGAATTTATTGTGATCAGTTTGAGGTAGTTTAATACGACCTGTGCTAATGCTCCATCCTTGATCAAACGTCCATCCAGGGAGGGGATCTGGCGCTGCATTTACCTACACTGTGGCGCATGCCGGGTACGTCATGACCCGGGGAGTGGTTATCCCCAGTCGCTGTGGATAAGTCTGTCCATAGGGCCTGCTGGTTGGCCCAGAGAGCCGATCCTGTCGGGTGAGTTGCGGTTCTGGTCATTTGGTGGTCAGCGCGAGAGTGCGGTCAACCTCGGGGTAGAGAGGTAATGCGCTTCAGCAGCGGGGTCTAAAAAGGTCCGCTGCAACGACAGAGGTGCAGGGCGGAGTACTCCCCGGCCAGCGAACGCAACGGGTAAGCGCGCGTCGGGTCGTTGACCGGCAGGCCCTTCTGGCCAAGGGTGGAGCCCCCTAAACGCGCGATTGGGGTTATTGACTGCAAGCGGCCACTCATCAGGCGGCCCGTGGTGTCTGGTTCTTTCCAATTCCGGTCACTGGCTCATCCGACCTAGGCCTAGGCATCCGGATTGGTAGTATCAGCGATGTCTAGCCCCTAAAGATCGTGGTGCGCGACGATGGTCCTCATCAGGCTCTCGTACTGCTGCAGGCTAACCTGTCAGCGGCCCAGCAACCGTTGGACCTCGTGCTGCTGTGTCTGCCGTTCACAGTCGCTCAGGGCAGGCTGGAAATCGGCCGCCAGGGAGCGATCATCGCGACCAACTGGACTGGTCGCGGGGGAGTCGCCCGTCGGCGTCGTTGACGGTGACTGAGTTGCCATCCTTGAGCCGGTCTGAGTAAACCACAACGTTGGTTCCGCCTTCATGCACCTGGCTCGGAAAGAGGATGCCGGCGTAGTCATGGGCTAGGACCATATCGGCCAGCACCCAGGTTGGGGGTTCGATGTGCCGCTCGAACCTCAGGTGGCGCCAGTCCTCGCGCCAGTCGTGCCATAGCTCGTCCCAGGGCGCCCCGTGATGGAGTTGGCGCAAGTCGACCAGGTCGCGCAGCGCAACGGTGTACGAACAGATCGTGCAGGGTGGAAGGAAGGGTGAAGTCTGCTGGTACTCGCGCAAGGCGGTCACTTCATCCAACGACAGATACAGGGCCTCCACGCCTTCTCGGTTGAAACGCCCTCCGCGGATGGCGGCGCCTGCGCCGCTGGTGGGCCGGCTGGCCCACTGCGGGGTGAGCGCCCGGAATAACGTAGTGCCGGGGGGCAAGCTGAATAAGATCATCCGACGAAGCCAGTGCTGATGGACTCCAGGTAGCCGATCGCATCCTCGGTCCGGCCTTCCTGTACCAGTTGCAACAGGGTCTTGTGGCGAAACGCCGGAATGGGCTCGTTCTTGACCAGGAAGATGGCGCGTTGCGTGTCCGGCTGCACCGCTGCAGCAGCCGACAACACGCGCATCAGGTCACGCAACGCGGCTTGGACTCGGGGCGATTCCGGGTGGGTGCGCAGGGTGTTGCGGTGGACCCTTGCCAGCTCGGCGAGGTCCTGCTGTTGCAGGCCGAGAATGTCGGCGACGCCCAAGGCCGAGAACCGCGACGTGCCCTGTTCCCGCATCGACTCGAGCACGTCGGCGAAGAGGGTGGCCATGGCGTTTCTCCTAAGCGGGTCTGGATGAGTTGCACATTCTACGCATAGTATAGGCACATTTTGCGTCGCAGCCCGATCCGCGGCTGGCCGCGACGGGTAAGTCGCCTGCTTCAACTAGCAGGTACTACATGGGCTTCCACCTGCGACCTGAGTTTCTGGTCGGGGTGGACGCTTGGGTGCGCCCTAGTTAACCCAGCAGGGGAATTTTGCCCAGACCCACCAGGGGCAGCCACACGCCCCGCTACGCCATCGGGGATGTGAAGGGCTTTCTACTTTTGGGGCTAGAGCACCTGGGAAGCGCCAGGGCGATCCTGGGGGGCGAGGAGCTGAGCGAGGGTGGTCAATCGCCTTAAATTTAAGGAGATCGCGTCAGGAGTGAATGTGAGGGGCCTTTAACGCGCGTTAGGGGGTTTTTTGTGGGCGCCCTGGTGGCAAGCATTAGCCTGCTGGGGGGCCATGGCTCTGATGGGGGCAGAAAAAAAAATGTAGCGTGGGCGTAGCATGGAAGGCCAATCTATAAATGCCTAACCGCCAGAAACGAAAAAGCCCCTAGTAAGGGGCTGTTTTCTTAGTTTTTTTTGGTGGCTACGACTAGATTCGAACTAGTGACATCAGCATTATGAGTGCTGCGCTCTAACCAGCTGAGCTACGTAGCCGGAACGAGTTAAATCTTAGAGAGCCAACCGGAAAGCGTCAAGAAAAAAGTCACCTTGTTGGCTTAAGGAGGCTTCAGTGGGGGCTGATCTGTACCGACCCGGCTTCGCAGCATGGTCATTGTTCCCCCCTTCTGCCATGTTCCACGCCCCTTGTTCCTTGTCCCCTGCTCCTTGCTTCTTGTCCCTTATTCCCCGCCCCCGGCGTCCAAGATCAGGCCTTATTGACCCCCCTAAGGCGCGTGCTCACCACCAAGACCAACAGCCCCAGGATCAGGAGGGCCGCCAGGAACAGGCTATAGGGCCGCATAGGGGCCAGGAAGCTGGTGATGGCATGGAAATCCTTCTCCAGGAGGTAGGCGCCGAGGCCGAAGCTGAAGACCCAGAGGCTGGTACCAATCAGAGTGCCCGTGAGAAACCGGCCCCAGGGCATGGCCAGCATGCCGGCGGCCAGATTGCTGGTTTGGCGGATGCCATCGAGGAACCGGCCGATCACCAGCAGGCCGACACCCCAGCGGGCGAACAGAGTCTCCACCCGCGCCAGCCGCTGGCCTTGCTCGGTCCCCGGCTGGAGGAAGCGCTTGAGTCCGCGGCGGCCGAGCAGGTAACCGATGATGTCCCCCAACTGGGTCCCCACCCAGGCGACGAGCAGCACGCTGGCCAGATCCATCTGACCGGAGGCGGCCATCAGGGCGCAGGCGATGAGCAGGGTCTCGCCAGGGAGTGGGATACCGAAGCCTTCGGTCAGGCAACTGACGAACAAGGCCCAGAGGCCGTAGCGGTCCAGGTAGGGCTGGAGTTCGGCGATTCGGCTGGTCAGACTGGACGTGATGTCGGCTTCGATACTCATGGGGCTCCTCAGCCCGGACGAGCCGAACCCGGGGCTGGTCCTGCCTGCAAGAGGCGTTGCGCCGCTTGCAGGGCGGCCAGGCGTTTATCGACCCGATGGGCCGCGGGAACCTGGTCGATGATGCCCTGCTTGGTGAGCATGTCGGCCACCCGCGGACGGGCGCCGACCAGGAAGACCTCCCGCCCCATGGCCTGGGCGTCGAAGACCATGTCGTAGAGGGCCCGGGAGGCGGTGAAGTCGATCTGCGGCATGTCGGTCAGTTCCAGAATGAGGATGTCGTACTCATCGAACTGCGCCAGCAGCCGGGCCATGCCCTTGGCGGCACCAAAGCTCATGGGACCGCCCAGGTGCAACATCATGATCCGGCCCTGGGCCTGCTGGAAGATTGCCGCCTCCTCCGGCGACAAGGGACTGTCCTCGTCCACCTCCCGGATGGCCTTGATGCTTTGCAACTGCAAGTCCGTATGCCGCTTCATGAAGATCATGCTGGCCATGACCATGCCGGTGGCCACGGCGATGATGAGGTCCACCAGGACCGTCATCGCCAGCACCACGAACATCATGGTCACGCCCGCCTTGGGGGCGTTGCGCAGACCGCGCAGATAATCCCAGTCGATGATATCGATGCCGACCTTGATCAGGATGCC
>JAGVUH010000113.1 GCA_019136395.1 Gammaproteobacteria bacterium | reverse complement strand
CAAGGAGGCCATGATCGCGGCCCTGGTGCAGCGTCGGCTGGACCAGTCCCTGGCCCTGTTCGCCGAGATCGAGGCCGCCACGGACCCCCTGGAGGCCATGCTGGAGCGGGTCGCCATCAGCCTGGAGCAACAGACGGACCCCGACCAGGCCGCCCTGGGCCTGGAGATCCTGGCAGAGGCGGGGCGCAATCCGGCGGTGGCGGTCATCGTCCGTGCCGCCGATGAGGCGATCCGGGAACACCTGGTCCGCCTCTATCTCGGCGCCTATGGGCCGCGAGGCTCGCCCGGCACGGACGCGGAGGCGGAAACCAACTGTCAGGAGGCGGTACGCCAACCAATTGATAATTTTAGACTTTCCCCTGACTTGCACGCCAAGCAAGAGGGTGGGTCGGAGAGGGACCTTGACGTGGACGCGAATCCCCAAGAGGAAGCGGAAGCGGTCACCGAGGTGCTGGTGGCGATCTTTCAGGGCCTGCCGGCCCGGGCCATCAGCCACCCGGAACTCAATAAGGCGCGTCTGATACCGGTTTTGCGCCGGGCATTGGCGTCCTTGTTCCGAGCCCAGCACCGCGACGCCGGTTTCTAAGTAGGCGTCCCTTTTACAGTTCCCGATTTACGCCCCAGGGAGGAGCCCCCTCAATTGGGGAGGGAGTTCTCTCGATGCGGGACGTCATCAAGGGACGGATTCCCATTCAGAAAGGGCGGGAAGGGTGGTAAGGCCGTAAAGGCCGGGAAAGCCTTGAAGGTCAGAATCAGAGATCGCCGCTGGCGCCGGCTTCCATGATCTCGCGCAGGGTGTCACGCACCTTGATGGCCTTTTCCAGGAGTCCCGGCGAGAGTTCCGCGGTGCGGATGACCATGTCCAGGTCCAGGGTCACCAGCCAGGTGTGGCCGGCCTGGTCCTCGATCAGGGTGATGCGGCAGGGCAGATAAGCGGAAAAATCGATGTCATGGGAGATCATCTCGTGGGCGATGGCCGCGTCGCAAAACTGGAAGATCTCCACCCGCTTGCTCTCGATGCCCATGCTCTTGAGTTGCTGCGAGAGGGGTAGATGGGCAACCAGTTTGAAATTCAGGGCATTGGCGCGCAGTTTCATCGACTCGATGGCGTCGTCCGCGGAGACCCCTTCCGCCAGCGGCATCTTGAGCACGGTGTCGGCGATCTTGGGCATGGCGGCCGGCTCGGCAAACCCGACGGCGGTCACCAGCAGGGACAACAGGGCCAGTAGGGCGGCAAGGGTCAGTTTGCGCATTTTGAGGGATCTCCTGAGCAGGGCGCGGTCCTCACGGGACGGGACGCGGAATCAGCGGTGGATAAAGATGGGATTTTGGACCTTTCGGCCCCTCCTGGCCAGTGCTATTCCGGCGCGCCGGCCGCCGGTAGCTCACTCCCCTTCAGCCCCAGGGCGTAGAGGCGGTTCTTCTTTTCGCCGGTGATTTCCGCCGCGAGGGCGGCGGCCTGTTTGAGCGGCAGGGAGCCCATCAGGATGCGCAGGACCCGTTCGCCCTCCACTGCTGCGGCGTCCTGGTCGCGACAACCCTCGACCAGCAGAACGAATTCGCCCTTTTGCTGATCGGCGTCCCCGCTGATGCGTGGGGACAGCTCCGCCAGGGTCCCGGCGAGAAAGGTCTCGAAGCGCTTGGTGAGCTCCCGCGCCACCACCGCCCGGCGCTCACCCCCCAGAGTCTGGGCCAGGTCGGCGAGGGTCTCCAGGACCCGGTTGCCCGCCTCGTAGAAGATGAGGGTGCCGGGTTCCCCGGCGAGGCCGGCGAAATGCTCCCGCCGTCGGGCGTGGCCGCGGGGCGGAAAGCCGAGAAACAGAAAGCGGTCACTGGGCAGACCGGCGGCGGACAGGGCGCAGATGGCGGCATTGGGACCCGGGATCGGCACCACCCGAACCCCGGCGGCCCGCGCGGCGGCCACCAGGGGATAGCCGGGATCGCTGATCAGGGGGGTGCCGGCATCGGACACCAGGGCCAGGTCCTCCCCCGCCACCAGACGTTCCAGGAGACGCGGCACCAGGCGGGTCTCGTTATGCTCGTGGCAGGCCGTAAGCGGGGTGCGCAGACCATGGTGGGCGAGCAGCACCGCGGTATGACGGGTATCCTCGGCGGCGATGAGGCTCACCCGCCCCAGGGTGTCCAGGGCGCGCTGGCTGATATCCGCCAGATTGCCCATGGGCGTAGCCACCACGTATAGTACCCCCGGGGATTGGGTCAAGGATTTACCTCCCGCTTATCTGATGTGGGGACGCCAGCCATGCCAACGCCGACTCTGTTCGTCACCGCCCGGGATCCGGTCGTTACCGCGCCCTGGCCCCGCCAGTCGGGTGGTGCGCTACCCCGGCCGCCGCTGGGGGCATCGGCATTCCGACGTGTTTTGCGATCCGCGCTTTGGCCTCGGGGCTTTACTGATCTTTGGTCTGAGCCTCCCGCTGATCTCTGGTCGGGGCATTTAACTGATCTCTGGGCCGAGCCCCTCGCTGATCGCTGGCCTGGGCGCTGGACCCTGTACTGGCCTGGATGCCACGCCCACGCGCTGTTCATCCTCCTCCTTACCTTGTCCGTGCTGCTGCTAGCCGGCTGCGCCGGCGCACCGCGGGAGGGGGCGGGTCCCTCCAGTGGTCGCGAGGGCCAACCAGGAACGTCGACCCAGCCCCAACCGGCCCCCCGGGTCCAGATCGCCATCCTGCTGCCGGAGACCGGCCGCTACGCCGAGGCCGGCAAGGCCGTGAGGACCGGTATTGTCGCCGCCCAGACCCAGGGCGGACAAGACGCCGAGCTGAGGTTCTACGCCAGCCGCGACCCGCGCCAGACCCCGGAACTGCTGCGCCAGGCCGCCGCCAACGGCGCCAGCCTGGCCATCGGCCCGCTGGAAAAGGAGGCGGTGGACGCCCTGGCCCTGCAACCAGCCCTCCCCATTCCCACCCTGGCCCTCAACCGGGCGACCAGCGAGGCCGCCCCCGCCAATCTCTATCAATTTGCCCTGGACCCGGAGGACGAGGCCAGCGACGCCGCGCGCAAGGCCTGGGGTCTGGGCTTCCACGGCGCCCTGCTGCTCTATCCCGCCAACCCCTGGGGGGAACGCCTGGCCGGGGGCTTTCGACGTGAGTGGCTGGGACGGGGTGGCACCTTCGCCGCCACCCACGCCTTCGATCCGGAGCAACCGGACCTGCCCCAGGGGCTGCTGGCGGACGCCCTGGCCGGCTCCATCCACGCCGCCCCCGCCGAGTGCATCTTCCTCGTCGCCACGGCCGCCCAGGCCCGCCAGCTCTGGCCCCTGATCCTCGCCAGCGCCCCCGGCCTGCCCCCAGTCTTCGCCACCTCTCACGTCTTTGAAGGCGCCCAGGACATCGAGGGGAATCAGCTCCTGACGGGGGTGCAATTCGTGGAAATCCCCTGGATGGTCGACACCTCCCCAACCGACCCCCTGTCCCGCGCCAGCCTGGACCGCGCCCAGGGCGGGCTCGACCCGCGCTATATCCGGCTCTACGCCATGGGGATCGATGCCTATCGCCTGCTGCCCTATCTGGAGGGGCTCGCCGCCCGCCCCGGCGCCTTCGTCGACGGCCGCACCGGGCGCCTGAGCCTCGACGACCGGCGACGGGTCCAGCGCGAACTGGTCCTGGCGCGGATGGATACCCTGGGACCCACCCGCCTTGCCAACCGCGCCCGCTGAGACCCCGCGCGATAAGGGCGCCGACAAGGAGCGCCTGGCGCAAACCTATCTGGAAGCCCAGGGCCTACGGCTGGTGGCGAGCAATTATCGCTGCCGGCGCGGGGAGATCGATCTGGTGATGCGCGACGGCCAGACCCTTGTCTTCGTCGAGGTGCGCTTCCGGGCCTCCGAGCGCTTCGGCGGCGCCGCGGCCTCGGTGGGCCTGGCCAAACAGCGCCGCTTGCAGGCCGCCGCCGGTCATTTTCTGCAAGGCCATGGCAACGCCCTGCCCTGCCGCTTCGACGTCCTGGCCATTGGCGCCGGCGACCGGATCGACTGGATCAGGGATGCCTTTGGCGCCTGGTGATCCAGATCCTGGTCCGCTGACTGCTGACCGCTGTTTTTTGACCAGAATTTCATCCCCCCTCACCCATGGTTACCCGCCGATGTATTGCCCGGAAGCCCGCCCACCTTCGCCACCGCTGACAGTCCGGTCCCGTTTCATCCCTCCCGGCGCCAAACCCCGTGCCCGGCTATTTTGGCCAGACCGCGCGCTCCTTGGGACCCAGCCCCCGCTGCGCGTGCCCGGTAGCCCGATGATTAACCCCTGGCAAGCCGCCCGCGTCAGCCTCCTGGCCCTGGTGCTAACCCTCCCCCTCCTCCAGGGCTGCGCCGGGGCCCTGATCGCCGCCGGGGTGGGGGCGGCGGTGGGGGCCACCGTCGTCGTCCGTGACCGGCGGGGGGAGGAGGCGGTGCTCGCCGACAAGGAAATCGAATTCAAGGCCAAGGATTGGCCCGGTTCCGGCTCGGGCTGTCAGGTCGCGGCCACCAGTTACAACCGCGTCGTGCTCCTCACCGGCCAGTGCCGGGATCAGGCGGCGCGGCAACGCTACGCCGAACGCATCGGCAAGATCCCCGGTGTTAAGCAGGTGCTGGACGAGACCAGTATCGGTCCCTTCGCCAGTCTGCAGCAGCAGGCCGACGATACCCTGATCACCTCCCGGCTGAAGATTGAACTGGTCCAGGTCCGCCTCCCGGGCTTCGACCCCACCCGCGTCACCATCGTCACCGAATCCGGCGTCGTCTATCTGATGGGACTGGTGACCCCGGCCGAGGCCGAGGCGACCGTCGACAAGGCGCGCTACACCCCCGGGGTGGTCAGGGTGGTCAAGATCTTCGAGACCTGGAATGGTGACTCGGGCAACGGTCAATCGGGAAAGGCTGTGACCGCGACGGGTAGCGGCAGCCGGGTCCAGGCCGAGGCTGGAGGCCGGGTAACCGTTCAGGCCCCCGCTGCCCAAGCCTTCCCCTCCAGGGGTACGGGAGAAGTAGGAGAAACAGCAACGGGTGCCACCGAAGCCCTCCTGGGTCGCGAGGGGTCTGAACGAATAGGGGACCAGGAGGTTGCCAGGACGCTCGTCTCCTTCTTCCCGCTGAAGACCGGGGCCGGGCATGCGGCCGGCTGAGCCCCTGAGTCGCCAGACCCTGGCCGATCTTCAGGCCATCGCCACGCCCGGGACGTTGCTGACCAGGCCGGAGGACTGCTGGGCCTATGGCTACGACAACAGCCGCCGCCAGGCCCTGCCCCAGGCGGTGGTCCTGGTCGAGGACGTGGCCCAGATCCAGCCCCTGGTCGCGCTCTGTAACCGCGAAGGGCTGCCCCTGGTCACCCGCGGGCGGGGCACCGGCACCACCGGCGCCACGGTCCCGGACCGGGGAGGCCTGGTCCTGTCCTGCGAGCGCCTGGAACGTATCCTGGACATCGATCACGAGAACCGCCTGGCGATCGTCGAGCCGGGCGTCACCAATCAGGCCCTGCAGCAGGCCCTGGCGCCCCTGGGCTTCTTCTGGCCTCCGGACCCGACCAGCGCCGCCACCTGCACGGTGGGGGGCAATCTTGCCTGCAACGCCGCCGGCCCCCGGGCGGTCAAGTACGGCACGCCGCGGGAGAACACCCTGGGGCTGCGGGTGGTGACCGGTGCCGGCGAGGCGCTGCGCACCGGCGTCCGGACGACCAAGGGGGTGGTGGGTTATGACCTGACCCGACTGATCATCGGCTCCGAGGGCACCCTGGCCGTCATCACCCAGGCGACCCTCAAGCTGACACCCCTGGCGGAGGCCAAGCGCACCCTGCGCGCCAGCTATGGCGACATCCACGCCGCCGCGGCGGCGGTCTCGGCAATCATGGCCCAGCCGGTCACCCCCTGCGCCCTGGAGTTCCTCGACGGCTCCGCCATCGCCATGGCCCGCCACGTCGCCGATCTGGGCCTGCCGGCGGGGACCGGGGCGCTGTTGATGATCGAGGTCGACGGCCCAGCCCATGGCATCGACGAGGCCGCCACCGCGGTGGCCGCCGCCGCCCACCACCCGGGCCTGCTGGAATTGAGGACCGCCGCCAGCACCGCCGAGGTGGCCGACCTGTGGCGAACCCGCACCGCCCTCTCCCCCGCCCTGCGGCAGATCGCCCCAAAAAAGATCAACGAGGATGTGGTGGTCCCGGTCTCGCGCCTGGGCACCTTCATCGAGGGGGTGGATCGCCTGGGACGGGAGCACGCCATCCACATCGTCAATTTCGGTCATGCCGGCAACGGCAACATCCACGTCAACCTGCTGGTCAACCCGGACGACCCGGCGGAGATGAGTCGCGCCACCGTCTGCCTGGACGCGATCTTTAGCCTGGTCCTGAACCTGGGGGGCACCCTCTCCGGCGAGCACGGCGTCGGTCTGGCCAAGCGTGACTTCGTCCCTCGGGAACTG
>JAGVUH010000394.1:0-27500 GCA_019136395.1 Gammaproteobacteria bacterium | reverse complement strand
CCAGAGCGAGTGACAGCCTCGTATGCGACATGCCCGTTCAGATGAAGATGAGTAAGGCGGGGCACGAGAAACCCTGTCTGAACATGGGGGGACCATCCTCCAAGGCTAAATACTCCCTACCGACCGATAGTGAACCAGTACCGTGAGGGAAAGGCGAAAAGAACCCCGTAGAGGGGAGTGAAATAGATCCTGAAACCGTATGCATACAAGCAGTCGGAGCCCTGCGGGGTGACGGCGTACCTTTTGTATAATGGGTCAGCGACTTACATCTCAGCGGCAAGCTTAACCGAAGAGGGGAGGCGTAGCGAAAGCGAGTCTTAAATGGGCGTTCAGTCGTTGGGAGTAGACCCGAAACCGGGTGATCTACCCATGGCCAGGGTGAAGGCGCGGTAACACGCGCTGGAGGCCCGAACCCACGTCTGTTGAAAAAGACGGGGATGAGCTGTGGGTCGGAGTGAAAGGCTAATCAAACCCGGAGATAGCTGGTTCTCCCCGAAAGCTATTTAGGTAGCGCCTCGCGTCTCACTCTCGGGGGTAGAGCACTGTTTCGGCTAGGGGGCCATCCCGGCTTACCAACCCGATGCAAACTCCGAATACCGAGAAGTGCAATCGCGGGAGACAGACGGCGGGTGCTAACGTCCGTCGTCGAGAGGGAAACAACCCAGACCGCCAGCTAAGGTCCCTAAATCATGGCTCAGTGGCAAACGATGTGGGAAGGCCCAGACAGCCAGGAGGTTGGCTTAGAAGCAGCCACCCTTTAAAGAAAGCGTAATAGCTCACTGGTCGAGTCGGCCTGCGCGGAAGATTCAACGGGGCTTAAGCCATGTACCGAAGCTGCGGATGCGGGCAACCGCATGGTAGGGGAGCGTTCCGTAGGCCAGTGAAGGTGTGCTGTAAGGCATGCTGGAGGTATCGGAAGTGCGAATGCTGACATGAGTAACGATCAAGGGGGTGAGAATCCCCCTCGCCGAAAGCCCAAGGTTTCCTGCGCAACGTTCATCGGCGCAGGGTGAGTCGGCCCCTAAGGCGAGGCCGAAAGGCGTAGTCGATGGGAAGCGGGTTAATATTCCCGCACCTACTGTTACTGCGATGGGGGGACGGAGAAGGCTAGGTCAGCCGGGCGACGGTCGTCCCGGTTTAAGCGTGTAGACAGTCCGCTCAGGCAAATCCGGGTGGGCAATGTCGAGACGTGATGACGAGTCTCCACGGAGACGAAGTGATTGATGCCACGCTTCCAGGAAAAGCCTCTAAGCTTCAGGTAACAGTAGACCGTACCCCAAACCGACACAGGTGGGCCGGGTGAGAATCCCCAGGCGCTTGAGAGAACTCGGGTGAAGGAACTAGGCAAAATAGTACCGTAACTTCGGGAGAAGGTACGCCCCTGGTACGTGAAGGCCCTGCGGCCGGAGCGGACGGGGGTTGCAGTGACCAGGTGGCTGCGAGAAGCTCTTGATCGAAGCCCCGGTAAACGGCGGCCGTAACTATAACGGTCCTAAGGTAGCGAAATTCCTTGTCGGGTAAGTTCCGACCTGCACGAATGGCGTAACGATGGCCACGCTGTCTCCACCCGAGACTCAGTGAAATTGAAATCTCGGTTAAGATGCCGAGTACCCGCGGCTAGACGGAGAGACCCCGTGAACCTTTACTACAGCTTCACACGGGACTTTGAATCGTTTTGTGTAGGATAGGTGGGAGGCTATGAAGCCCGGACGCCAGTTCGGGTGGAGCCGACCTTGAAATACCACCCTGGACGATTTGGAGTTCTAACCTCGGTCCGTGATCCGGATCAGGGACAGTGTGTGGTGGGTAGTTTGACTGGGGCGGTCTCCTCCCAAAGAGTAACGGAGGAGCACGAAGGTACCCTCAGCGCGGTCGGAAATCGCGCATTGAGTGCAAAGGCAAAAGGGTGCTTAACTGCGAGACAGACACGTCGAGCAGGTACGAAAGTAGGTCTTAGTGATCCGGTGGTTCTGTATGGAAGGGCCATCGCTCAACGGATAAAAGGTACTCCGGGGATAACAGGCTGATGGTGCCCAAGAGTTCATATCGACGGCACCGTTTGGCACCTCGATGTCGGCTCATCACATCCTGGGGCTGAAGTCGGTCCCAAGGGTATGGCTGTTCGCCATTTAAAGTGGTACGCGAGCTGGGTTTAGAACGTCGTGAGACAGTTCGGTCCCTATCTGCCGTGGGCGTTGGAGACTTGAGGGAAGCTGCTCCTAGTACGAGAGGACCGGAGTGGACGTACCCCTGGTGTTCCGGTTGTCACGCCAGTGGCATTGCCGGGTAGCTACGTACGGACGGGATAACCGCTGAAAGCATCTAAGCGGGAAGCCCCTCCCAAGATGAGGTCTCCCTGGACCCCTGAGGTCCCTGAAGGTCCGTCGCAGACTACGACGTGGATAGGCGGGATGTGGAAGCGCGGCAACGCGTGGAGCTAACCCGTACTAATTGACCGTGCGGCTTGACCCTCTAACACCCAAGCGCTGTGCGCGGGGTGGGTAACGACCCAACGCTCTCTCTTCTGGGTGATGGTGCAGACCATCACCGCCCTTTTTCCTGGCGGCCATGGAGCACTGGTACCACCTGATCCCATCCCGAACTCAGAATCAGAAGTGAAACGGTGTATCGCCGATGATAGTGTGGGGCCTCCCCATGTGAAAGTAGGTCACCGCCAGGTCCTTATCCCCCAACCCCGGCGTCTCTTCAGACGTCGGGGTTTTTGTTTGGGGGCCGGGAAAATTTGCGGCGGTAGAACTGATCCTCCACGCCAAGCCTAAATGGCCAGGATGATCCTGTCTCTAACACCCCTGCCAGGGGTGCAGCCCCAGGTGATTGCGCTTCGGCACAGGGGGCTTCAGCCGGGCAGTAACCAATAGTGTCCGTGGTGCCCAAGTTAATGATATTTCGGGGCGTTAGTTTTTCACCTGAGGTTTCAGGAGGCGGAACTAAGCATCCATGCTTTCCGCAAAAATCCAGGAAAAAAACCCTCCTTAACCCCGCTGTCAGGGGTGAAGCGGTCTCTAATTTTAAAATGAGATGGGATTTCTCTAGCGCTTGAGAAGTTTCTCCTTGAACAGGAGCGGCACGACCTCTTCATAACGTGTTGCGAAGTGAATTGTCAGCCCTTGTCGCACGTAATCCGGAACCTCCTCAAATTCCCCCTGATTGTCAACGGGAAGAATGATTTCCCTGATGCCGGACCGACGGGCGGCGATGAGTTTTTCCCGGATACCGCCGACTGGGAAGACCGCGCCGGTGAGCGTCAGCTCGCCCGTCATAGCGAGACGGCGCACAGGTTGCTTCCTGGCGAGTGAGATCAGGGCACTGGCAAGGGTAATCCCGGCGGAGGGTCCATCCTTGGGGGTGGCGCCGGCGGGAACATGGACGTGAATGAACGACTTTTCGAAATATGCCGGGTCAATGCCAAAATCCTCGGCGTGACTGACGACGTAGCCATAGGCGATCTCCGCGGATTCCTTCATG
Source organism: Gammaproteobacteria bacterium (assembly GCA_019136395.1). The sequence continues at coordinate 24,014 of JAGVUH010000394.1, read as the reverse complement.
ACATCGCCCAACTGCCCTGTAAGCTTGAAGCCGCGCGTGAAACCGTGGGTGCGCACGGCCTCGATGGCCAGGGTGGCGCCGCCCATCGCGGTCCATGCCAAGCCGGTGACCACGCCGGGACCGCCGAGTTTGCGATCGTCCCGAAAAATCGGACTACCGAGGAACTCCTTGAGTTGCGCTTCTTTCACCTCAATTGGAGGTTCCTGTCCTTCTAGCATCCGGACTGCGGATTTCCTGACGATCTTGCCCAATTGCTTGTCCAGGCGACGGACGCCGGCATCACGGGCGTAGCCGCTGATGACCGCACGCAAGGTCGCTGTATCCAGCCTTACGGCGCGTTTCGCCAGGCCGGCCTTGTCGATCTGGCGGGGAAGCAGGTACTTCCTGGCGATATTGAGCTTTTCCTCCAGGATGTAACCCGACAAGGGGATGACCTCCATACGGTCCAAGAGGGGACCAGGGATGCTGTCCATCTGGTTGGCGGTACAGACGAAGAGCACTTTGGAAAGGTCAAAGCGCAAATCCAGGTAATGGTCGAGAAAGTCAACGTTTTGTTCGGGGTCCAAGACCTCGAGCAGGGCGGAGGCCGGGTCGCCGTGATAGGAGGAACCAATCTTGTCGATTTCATCAAGCATGATGACCGGATTGGCGGTACCCGTATCCTTGACCGCCTGGAGAAACTTGCCCGGCATGGCGCCAATATAGGTTCGACGATGCCCCTTGATTTCGGCCTCATCGCGAATGCCGCCTACTGAAAATCGGTAGAAGCGACGCCCCAGGGCGTCGGCGATGGAACGGCCTATCGAGGTCTTGCCCACGCCGGGGGGACCCACCAGCAGGATGATGGAACCGGCGATCTCGCCCTTGTGGATACCCACCGCCAGAAATTCCAGGATGCGGGTCTTGACGTCCGCCAGACCGTAGTGGTCACGCTCCAGGGAGCGGCGAGCGCGTTTTAGATCCAGCTTATCCTGGGAATACTTGCCCCAGGGTAGGGTGGTGATCCAGTCCAGGTAATTGCGCGTAACCGAATATTCTGGCGATCCCGTTTCCAGGATGGCCATCTTTTCCAGTTCCTCGTCCACCCGTTTCTGGGCCTCGGCGGTGAGGGTCAAGCCCTTGAGACGTTCCTTGAATTTGTCGAGTTCCGCGGTGCGGTCGTCCTTTGCCAGCCCCAGTTCCTTTTGAATAACCTTGAGTTGTTCCCTGAGGAAGAAGTCACGCTGCTGTTTATGCATGCGTTCTTCGACGGACTGCCTGATCTTTTGCTGCGCGCGGGCCAGTTCCAGTTCGTTGTTGAGCAGGATCAGGACCTTTTCCATCCGCTTGAGCAGGTCGACCGCCTCCAGGACTTCCTGGAGTTGTTCCTTGTTGGAGGTCGTCAGACTGGCAGCGAAATCGGACAGGTGAGACGGATCGTCGGGCCCGAAACGGTCGAGGAAGACCCGAAGCTCCTCCACGTACAGGGGGTTGAGGGGTAGGAGTTCCTTGATGGTGTTGATGACAGCCATGGCATAAGCCTTGACATCGCCATCCGGTTCGCGACTCGGTTCGGGTAGATACTCGACGCGGGCGGAGAAAGGCGCCCGTCGTGCAACCCAATGTTCGATCCGAAAGCGATGGAGACACTCCACCAGGACCTGAAGGTAGCCCTCCTGCTCGTGAACGCGATGGACCCGACAGGCCGTACCGACGCTAAAGAAATGTTCGGGCTGGGATTCCTCCGCGGTATCGCCCGTCACGAGCACGACGCCCAGGATTTTGTTGTCCGATTCCACCACGGCCCGGATCGTCTTGGCCCAGTGCTTGGCGGACATGAGTAGCGGAACCGCCTGGCCGGGAAAGAAAGGGCGCGCCGCCACGGGCAGTAAATGGATGATGCCCGGCAGCACGTCCTTGACGCGGGCGGGCATGGCAGGCTCGACCCTTATTTCCTCCGGTTGCTGTTCCGTGGCATCGGCGTCCGCTGATGCCTCATGGTTGATGGTCTCCGGCTGGTCCTCAAGATCGTTCATGGTACTTCGCCTGCGGCTAAACGCTAACTCTTGCCACTTTCGTGGTCATCATATGAGGTATTACAAGTCACATCAGCCAAAGCGACAAAGGCTGAGACGGGCAAATCCTCGGCTCGTTGACCCGGATCAATGTTCAATCGGTCAAAATCTGCCGAACTGACCAGGTCCTTAAGGCTATTACGTAAGGTCTTTCGGCGCTGAGAGAAGGCGAGGGCCACCAGATGGGCGTGGTGGCGAGGATTGCATGGTGTGAGGGGGACGGGATCCAGGGGCAGTAGGCGCAGAAAGGCGGAGTTGACCTTGGGCGCGGGAAAGAAGGACTGGGCGGGGATATCGAACAGGGCCAAGGCCTGGCACCAGGTCTGAACCATCACCGAAAGGCGCCCGAAAGTCTTGGACCCTGGGGGTGCCACGATACGGTCCACCACCTCCTTTTGTAGCATCAGGTGCAGATCCTGAATGCAAGCCTTTTGCTCCAGGAAACGAAAGAGGAGAGGGGTGGAGATGTTATAGGGTAGGTTGCCGACGATGCGCACTTTACCGTTGGGGCCCGCGAGTGGACAAAGTGCGAAGGCGAGGGCGTCGGCCTGGTGAATGGTCAGTTGGCCCAAGCCCTGGCAGGCCCGCCTTAGGGGTTCGATCAGATCCCGATCCAGTTCTACCACGTCCAAACGACCCGCCTGCCGCAACAGGGGCTGGGTAATGGCCCCCCGGCCGGGGCCAATCTCCACCAGGCGATCCCCGGCCTGGGGGGCGATGGCGGTCAGGATTTGCTCGATGATTGTCGGGTCCTGGAGGAAGTTCTGTCCGAAGCGCTTGCGGGGTGGGGGAAACATGGAGCTGTCGGGGGATTATCTGGTCGGCAAGGCAAAAGTCGCGTAACATCGGGCTTGTTGCAAATCAACATCATGAAGCCACTCCCCTCCAGATGACCTGCATCGCCTGGGTGTGGGATAAGGCGGGTGGCGCTCCCAGTCCACTGACACAGGCAGGGCGGGCCACCAATGGTTTCCATCATAGCAACCTAAGAGGACGATACATCCATCAATGAACGAATTTGCTCAGGCCTATCTGGTTCCCGATGGGACCGACCTACAGGGCATCAAGGATGCCTTTGAGGGGCGCTATAGCGTGACTGAGGATGAGCCCCAAGAATTGATCCGCCGTTTCTATGACACCTTCGATTGGAGTCTGTATCAGGCCGGCTCCCTGTTGGAAGAGCGCGGAGATGGTTCCCAGCGGGAGCTGATCTGGCGTGACCTCCATGGTGAAGCCCCGACGCTGGCGTGGAGTACCGACCGGGATCCCGGCTTCGCCGCCGATCTCCCCAGCATCCCGGAGATCGACCGCCTGGCGAGCCTGGTGGGCATCCGCCGCCTCCTGCCCTTGCTGGATGTGCATTCGCGCCTCATCAGTTGGCGCCTCCTCAACGAGGACGACAAGACCGTCGTCCGTCTGGAACTGGAGCAGAATCGTTACGTGGACAAGGGCCGCGAGCGCCAGGGTCCCATTTCCGTCCTGCTGCGGTTACATGGCGTCAAGGGCTACGATGAGGAGTTACAGGCAACGGCGCGCCTCCTGCAACAAGACCTGAAGCTATCACTGGCCCGTGCCGAACTGCTGGAAGAGGCCCTGGCGGCCGCCGGGCGCCGAGCCCTGGACTACAGTTCTCAGCTTGATTTCCGGCTCGATCCGCAACGCCGCGCCGATGCCACGGCGAAGGAGATCCTGCTGCACCTGCTCAACACCATTGAGGTCAACATCCCGGGGACCCGCGAGAACCTGGATTCGGAGTTTCTCCACGATCTGCGCGTGGCCGTGCGCCGGACCCGCTCCGCCCTGACCCAGATCAAGGACGTCTTTGCCGCCGACCTGGTCGAGCGTTACAAGGATGCCTTCGGCTGGCTGGGCGAGTTCACTGGCCCAGTCCGGGACCTCGATGTCTATCTTCTCGATTTCAACGATTTTCAGAGCAGCCTGCCTGAGGCTCTGCGACACCACCTGGAGCCCCTGCGGGACTTCATCCATGCCCATTACGGTGCCGAGCAGAAGGCACTGGTGGCGCATCTGGATTCCAAACGCCTGCGTGACCTGCTGCGTGACTGGCGGGCCTTTCTCGAAGCCCCGGTACCCGAGCAGTCGGTCGTCCCCAATGCCATGCGTCCGGTCAAGGCTGTGGCGGATGAGCGCATCTGGACCATGTACCGGCGCGTGCGCAAGGAAGGGCGGGCGATCACCCCGGACTCACCCCCGGAGGACATGCACGAACTCCGCAAGAGTTGCAAAAAACTGCGCTACCTCATCGAGTTTTTCGATAGCCTCTACCCGAAGCAGGAGGTGCGTCAACTGGTGAAACTGATGAAGGTCCTGCTTGACAATCTGGGTAATTTCCAGGACCTGGCGGTGCAGGCCGATCATTTGCGCGACATGGCCCAGCGGATGCGTGACGAAACCCACGCCAGCACCGATACCCTCCTGACCATGGGGGTTCTGGTCGGACACCTGCTGGAACAGCAGCACCGGGCGCGGGAAGAGTTCGCGCAGATCTTCGCGACCTTCGACAGTGAGGGGCACCAGGCCCTCTTCAACGCGCTATTCGCCCCAGCGAAACGGCGGAGGAAAGGGGCATGAAGATCATCGCTTCCTACAATATCAAGGGCGGCGTCGGTAAGACGGCGACGGCGGTCAACCTCGCTTATTTGTCCGCGCGGGAGGGCAACCGGACGCTGATCTGGGATTTGGATCCCCAGGGCGCGGCGACTTATTACTTCCGGGTCAAACCCAAGGTGAAAGGCGGCACCCGGGCTCTGGTGGCCGGTCATCATGACCTGGATAACCTGGTAAAGGGGACGGATTTCGCCGGTCTTGATCTGTTGCCGGCGGACTTTTCCTACCGCAACATGGACTTGCTGCTGGAGGACAACAAACGTCCCACCAAGCAGTTACAGAAGTTGCTGGCGCCGATGGCCATCGCCTACGACTATGTCTTCCTCGATTGTCCTCCCAGCATCTCCCTAGTGTCGGAAAATGTCTTCCGCGCCAGTCATGCCCTGCTGGTGCCCATGATCCCGACGACCCTCTCCGCCCGCACGCTGGACCAGTTGCAGGAGTTCCTCGAAGGTCACGATGGCCTGGGCAAGGTCAATCTGATGCCCTTTTTCTCCATGGTGGACCGGCGCAAGCACCTGCATGTCCATCTGATGGAGACGCTACCCGAGAGCTTTCCGACCTTTCTCAAGGCCAGCATTCCCTACGCCTCCGATGTCGAGCGCATGGGGCTTACCCGGATGCCGCTGCCAGCCTATGCCCCGGCCTCCAATCCCATCACCCGGGCCTATGAGGCCTTGTGGGCGGAGATCAAGGAAGGGCTGGCGCGGTCCCGAGGGGGGTGATTAGGCCAGTGAGGACAGGTAATGGTCTACTGCCGCGTCGGGGCAGATCTCGCCCCGGCGTACCGCCAGGCCATAACGTTGGTGCCAGCCGTTGATCAGGGGCCTGGCCATGAGCCATTCAGTGTAGACGATGCGGGCCAGGGGGCCGCCCCGGTCGAGGAAGCCGGTGTCCTCATAGGCCCGCTCCGCCGCGGCGCGATCATAATCCAGGCGTACGATCCGGGTGTGCCAGCGCCCCCCATGCCACTCCAACTGGCCGTAACTGGCCCGCGCATCGCCATCGAAGGGCGAGCCGACGGAGCCGACGTTCAGGATGTCGATCCCAGCGAAGTGTCGAAATAGCGGCCGATGAGTATGGCCGGTGACGAAGAGATCGACATCCTCGGGCAGCCTCGCGGGGAGGTCGACGTCCTGGGTGCGCAACGAGATCCCGTCACGGTTCCCTAGGAGCGTGCCATGGGTCACATGCACCCAGCCCCGGCCCGGTTCGCCCTCGAAGCAAAGATGATCCGGCCAGTCAGTCAGCCACTGCTCGGTTCCCGCCAACTGGGCATGGGTAAAGTCCGCCAGGGCACGCAGGCGGGCATCGATGGGGTTCGTGGGTGGCTCCCGACCACAGCGCAGGACCCAGACTTCATGATTGCCCAGGAGGGGTAGCCAGCCCGCACCTTGCCGCAGTTCCTGAAAACGGCGGAGGCACAGGTCACTGCTCGGGCCGCGGTTGATGAGATCGCCGGCCATGACCACCAGGTCCGGGGCCCAAGCCTGGATGTGGGCGACGCAGGTCTCCATGGCCGGGAAATTGGCCTGGACGTCCGAAAAGACGGCGACCCTCATCGCGGCATCGCCGGGGTGCGAGGGTTGCTGGCGAGTCGCCCTGACATGGGTTTTACCTCCGGTGTCGAATGGTTCATCATTGCGTAAAGGCCAGGGCGACGAGCGCCGCTGGCCGGTGCGCCCCTTGGGCCCCTCATTGACGATCGAGTTGCTGGATGTTGCAAGAACAAGAAGTCACCGAGCCGGACTGGGACAGTCCGCTCACCCTCCGTCTGACCCCGGCCCTGCTCATGCATTCTCTCATGGCCACGGCCACGGCCGTGCATACCGGTTACGCCAGTTGCGTGGATGACAAGCTGGTCGTCAACGATCTGATCTCCATGGATGGCGCCGTCGGTAATTACGTGCGCCTGGTGGAGCAGGATTTCTACGAGGAAGAGGACCCGGATACGGTCTGGCACGACTGGACCCTGGAGATCTCCATCGGCAAGATCCTGACCACGGGCCATTGGCAGATTCCCGCCAATGCCTCACCCATGGAGTGGGAGTGGACCGCCCGCGAGGCGGAAAAGGCCTTTGGCACCGCCTGCGTCCTGATTGGCCGGCGCGTCCGCCAGGGCCTGGTGGTGGATGAACCGGTACCCGTCGAACAGCCCCACCCGCGCATGGTCCGCCACTGAATCCTGGGTCCCGGAAAGCCTGGACGGGATGGCGGTGGGCGGGCCTTGACCCGCCCAGGCGCTCTCCGGGAACCGGCTTTCTCAGCGGACGCCCCCTTTCCCTCCCATCCCTAGCGAGCACGACCATGAATGTGAAGATCGACGTCGATGTTACCCCGGAAGAGATGCGCAAGTTGTTGGGCCTGCCCGATGTGGAGTCCTTCCAACGCCAGATGCTCGACGATATCCGCGCCCGCATGCTCGAAGGTGCTGAGGGTTATGACCCCCTCAAGCTCTTCCAACCCTACCTGGCGGGGTCCATGGCTTCCTGGGACATGTTTCAGAAAATGTTCTCGGCCGCGGTGAGTACGGGACAGGGGCTGACCAAGACCGGAACCTGAACGGCGAGGGTTCAATTCCCAGGATGGGGGGGGAGGAGTCCCGGACGTGACTCAGCTCAGCCGCTGTAATTCCCGCTTGGCCTGGGCGCGGACGCTTTCCAGTTCCAGGAGCAGGCGATCGACAAGAGCGTCCACCTCCCCCTCGCTATGCAGGATGGGGCCGATCAGTATCGAGCCGTCGAGGGCGTAACCATGCTGGCCCAGGCGAATGCCGACGCCAGGTTCCTCCGACTCGCCAAAGAGGACCCAGCCGGTATTGGGGAGGTGGAGTTGGAAGACGTGTGCCATGGAGGTTCCGTGGGAGCGTCGGGGCCAGGGTGGCAAATTGGTGTCAGGAGAGTGGCTAGGTCCGGGCTTTAGGCCAACTGGTCAGGGGTCAAGAGGTCCAGGCGTAGGGGCTCCGCCAAGGCTTGACCGTCCAGGCGCGGCAGATCGTCGGGTCTAAGTTCCAGGCGCCCCTGAGCGAACCAACGGACCACCTGGGGGTAGATGCGGTGCTCCTGAACCAGGACCCGGGCCGCCAGTCGGCTGGCATCGTCATCGGCCGCCACCGGCACCCGCGCCTGGAGGATGGCCGGTCCCCCATCCAGTTCCGCGGTGACGAAATGCACCGTTGCACCGTGCTCGCTTTCCCCTGCCGCCAGGGCCCGTTCGTGGGTGTGGAGGCCACGGTATTTGGGAAGCAGGGAAGGGTGGATATTCAGCAGTCGGCCCTGGTAGTGGGCAACGAAGCCGGGGGTCAGGATGCGCATGAAGCCGGCCAGCACGACCAGACCGGGGTGAAAGCCATCGATCAGGTTCATCAGGGCGGCGTCGAAGGTCTCGCGATCGCCGAAGTCCTGGTGGCTAAGCACCTGGGTCCTGATGCCCGCCCGCCGGGCCCGCTCCAGGCCATAGGCATCCCCCCGGTTGGCGATCACGCACGCGATGCGGATGGGCAGGTTGCCGTTGGCCGCGCCATCGATCAAGGCCTGGAGATTGCTCCCGCTCCCCGAAATCAGGACCACGACCGGCAGGGGCGGCGGGTCACCCTCATCCACGGTCCGCCCGGGGGTCTGGCGACTGGCCAGACTCGGGTGGGGGCCAGGGATCCGATCGGGGGCCCGGATGGCGGTTTCACCCGGGGCCGGGGGCGGGGGCGGGCTCACGCAGTCGCACCACCGGCGAAAATCACCTCCGGTTGGCCCGTTCCGGCCTCGATCCGGCCCAGGCGCCAGACGGATTCGCCCAACTCATTCAGGCGCTGGCAGGCACGATCCGCCACCTCGGCCGGGATGCAGAGCACCAGGCCCACGCCACAGTTGAAGGTCCGGCGCATCTCCGCATCCGCCACCCCACCCTGAGCCTGTAACCAGGCGAAGATGGCCGGCAACTGCCAGGAGTCCAGGTCGATGACCGCCCGGGTGCCTGCGGGCAGGACCCGGGGCAGGTTCTCGGTCAGGCCGCCGCCGGTGATGTGGGCCATGCCATGAACGGGCAGTTCCCGCATGAGCGCGAGGACGGGCTTGACGTAGATCCGGGTCGGCGCGAGCAGTCGCTCGCCCAGGCTCAGCCCATCCAGCTCCTGACCCAGGTCGGTACCGCTGACCTCCAGGATCTTGCGAATGAGCGAATAGCCGTTGGAATGCGGCCCCGAGGAGGCGAGGCCGAGCAGGACGTCCCCGGGTCTGACCCGCTCGGGGGTCAGCAGTTGCTCCTTGTCGGCGATGCCGACGCAAAAGCCCGCCAGGTCGTAATCGCCGCGGGCGTACATTCCCGGCATCTCCGCCGTTTCGCCCCCGGTCAGGGCGCACCCCGCCAGCTCGCAGCCCCGGGCAATGCCGGCCACCACCGCCGTGGCGACCTCGAGTTCGAGGTGGCCGGTGGCGTAATAGTCGAGAAAGAACAGGGGTTCGGCCCCCGCCACCAGGATATCGTTGACGCACATGGCCACCAGATCGATACCGATCGTGTCGTGGCGACCCAGCTCGATGGCCAGCTTCAGCTTGGTACCGACCCCATCGGTCCCGGACACCAGCACCGGCTGGCGGTAGCGGTGGAGGGGCAGTTCGTAGAGCGCGCCAAAGCCGCCCAGGCCGGTAAGCACCCCGGGGCGAAAGGTCGCGGCGGCCAGGGGCTTGATGCGCTCAACCAGGGCGTTGCCGGCGTCGATGTCGACCCCGGCGGCCCGGTAGTTCAGGCCGGGCGCGGCGGAAGGGGCGTCGACGGCCCTTGGGCGGCTGGCGTCCAGGGGGGGGGGGAATGGGGGTCCTGTGGCACGGCCGGCTCCGGTGGTGATTAAGAGCGTATTTTAATATGAAAGTGCCGGTCGGCGGCGTCCATCTGACGTGCCGGCCGATGCCACAGGTTGTAATTCCATGGCCTTTTGTCAATCATGAGTCCCTGACACTTTAATCACTCTCAGGGGGACTCGCCTTGGATACCGGATTCTGGCGTCAGCCTTTTTCCCGCCGCCATTTCATCAGGGGTGCGGGGCTGGTCACCGCGGCTGGCATGGCCCCCGGCCTGCTGCGTCCGGCCCGGGCGGCCGCCAAGGTCCTGCGCATCATGCAGTGGAATCACTTCGTCCCGGCCTTCGACGAGTGGTTCAACAAGACCTTTATCAAGGAGTGGGGGGAGCGCAACGATACCGAGGTCATCGTCACCAACGTCGGCATGACGGCGATCGAAGCGCGGGCCGCCGCCGAGATCAAGAAGGGGCATGGTCATGACATCTGCATGTTCCTCAGCCCCCCGGCCTCCTACGAGGATCAGGTCATCGACCACAAGGACATCTATGCCGAGTGCGAGCGCCGCTTTGGCAAGCCCCTGGATATCGCCATCAAGAGCACCTTCAATCCCGTCACGGGCAAATACTTCGGTTTCTCCGACAGCTATGTCCCCGACCCGGTGAACTACCGCAAGGATCTGTGGGATGAGGTGGGTATCGTTCCGGCCTCCTGGGATGAGATCCGGGAGGGAGGACGCAAGATCAAGGAGGCGCGGGGTATCCCGGTGGGCATCGGCATGTCCAACGAGCTCGACAGCAGCATGGCGGTGCGCTCGATTCTCGTCGCCTTCGGCGCCGCGGAACAGGACGCGGAGGGCCGCCCCAACCTCAAGTCCCCCGGGGCCCTGGAGGCCCTGAAGTACGCCAAGGCCCTCTATGAGGAGGCCATGACCGACGAGGTCTTTTCCTGGGATGCCTCCTCCAACAACCGCCAGATGCTGGCCGGCAAGGGCTCCCTGACCCTCAACGCCATCTCGGTGACCCGTACCGGGGAGAACGAAAAGATCGCCATCGCCGATCAGATTCTCCTCATGCGCCCGGCCCGCGGTCCGGTGGCCCACCTGGGCCTGATGCACCTGATGAACGCCTACGTCATCTGGAAATTCGCCAAGAACATCGACGGGGCCCAGCAGTTCCTGGTCGATCTGGCGGCGGAGTCGCGGAACGCCTTCCTGGCCAGCCGCTTCTACAATTTCCCCACCTTTCCCCAACTCGTGCCCGACCTGGCGACCCTGGTGGCCAACGACCCCAAGGCGACGCCCCCGGACAAATATCGCTTCTTTCAGGACGCCAGCGGTTGGACCGTGAACGTCGGCTATCCCGGTTACGCCAACGCCGCCATCGACGAGATCTTCAACACCTGGCTGCTCCCCATGATGTTCGCCGACGCCGCCTCCGGCCGACTTTCCCCTGAGGCCGCCCTGGACATGTACGCCGGCCAGGTGGTCAGGATCTTCGACAAGTGGCGGGAAAAGGGCAAGGTTTGAGGGCTCCACCCGCATCAGGTCAGAGGCTAAAGCCCATGAACATCTCCCGCCGTCACTTCCTGGCCCTGGGGCTGAGCGCCCCGGTCCTCCTGACCGCCCCCGGGATATCCGTGGGGGCCGTCCCCCCCAAGAAGCGCATCTTCATCGTCTCCAGCTACGCCCGTGACTATATCTGGTCGCGGTCCACCCAGCGCGGGGTCAACGAAGCCATGCTCAAGTATGGGTTTCTCGACAACGAGGCGCAGGGCCTCCATCTCATCGACCTGGACTGGGTGGAAAGTCGCCGCGCCCTGGTGAAAAAGGCCTGGATGGACACCAAGCGCCGCAATTCGCGCACCGACATCGCGGTGACCACGGAGCGCATCATGGGCGAATTGCGCCAGTTCGCCCCGGACCTGGTCCTGCTCGGTGACGACAACGCCGCCAACTATATCGGCAACCAGTTGCTGGGCTCGGACATTCCGGTGGTGTTCCGGGGCATCAACGGCTTACCCTTGAAATACGGTCTGATCGAGAACCTGGATGCCCCGGGCCGGAACATCACCGGGGTCTGGCAGTCCGGCTACTACAAGGAATCCCTGGAACTGCTCAAGCGGCTGGTCCCGACGGCCAACACCTTTGCCATCCTGGCCTGCGATTCGGAAACCTCGCGTCCCAGCGTCAAGATGATCGAGTTGCTTGCCCGACGTGACGCCCTGCCCATCAAACTGGTGGATAGCATCGTCACCAACGACTACCAGGAATACCAGGCGCGCGCCCTGGAGGCCGCGGGGCGGGTGGACGCCTTCTTCGTCCTCAATCACGATACCCTGCGCGATCAGCAGCGCCAGCATGTCGAGATGCTCGAGGTGGGGCGTTGGTACCTGGAGCATATCCGCATTCCCGAGGCCTCCAACGAGGATCAGTTCGTCCATGAAGGCATGTTGCTGACGGCAAACGACTCGGGCTTTAACCAGGGCTATGCCGCCTTCGAAATGGCCCGACTCATCCTCGACAAAGGCGTCAGCCCGGCGCGGATGGCCGTGCGTACCCCGGACCGGGGTCCCTACCTGGTGAACCGCAATCGGGCCGCGCAACTGAATATCGCCCTGGATGACGCCATGTACCTGATCGACGAGATCGTTAACGAATCCCTGGCCTTGGGCATCACCGGCTAGGGGTTGCCATGTCAGGATATCTCCATCAGGCCCAACCCCGCCCCCGGTGGTGCCAAAACCCCTCTTTGCGGAGCCACCCGTGACCCTGAGCAAAGTCGGGACTCACCCTGACGTCAGTCCTGGTGGGGTAGCCTGGTGAACACCCCGGCCCCCACCGGCCCCGAGGCGCCCCGCTCACGCGGTGGCGGCTGGCGGTTCGACTTTTCCCTCTTTCATCGCCTGCTGCTGATGCTCCTGGGCGTGAGCGCCATCCTGGCCACTCCCATTCTTTACCTCTCTTATGAATACATCAAGGATGCCGCGGGGATCCGGACCGAGGAATACCTGACGCAGCAATTGACCATGCTGGCGGCGAGTTACGATCAGGAATACCGTAACGCCCCCCAACGGTCCCTCAAACAGATCGCCTCTTCGGATACCCTCACGGATTACCTGTCCGGACCACGGGAAGAACGCCTGGTCAACGCCAAGCTGCTGGAGGCCTATTTCTTCCATATCGCCAAGGAGCACGCGACTTTTTCCGGTATCTACTTCATCGATGCCGATGGTCGGGAAATCGCCGCGGTGGTCGACCAGCAACGTGGCGGCTATGACGGACCCCCGCGGAGCTGGACCGATCCCCCCGACGGCCTGGAGGACCAGCCGACGATCCTGGCCGGCCGGCGCCTGTTCGACCAGATCAGCACCACCCCCGCCTTGCTCTCGGCCGGCAACATGGAGTGGTTCATGCCGCCCCGCGATATTCAGGTCACCGGCCCCTACCTGGATGAAAACGGGCGCCCCTCCCTGCTGGCCGGGCTGCCGACCCTCGATATCGACAGCGGCGCCTTCAGCGGGGCGGTCATGATCCGGCTCAATCTCGACGTCTTCATCCGGATGCTCAAGACGGTCAAGGTCTTCGACAAGGGGCTGCTGTGGCTGTTGACCCAGGAAGGTCGCGTCCTGCTTGGACCCGAACGGGGCGCGGACACCTTTGATCCCCAGGACAAGCTGGGTCCCGCTTTTGCCGGCCAGCCTCAGGTGCTGCGCACCGACCAGGGTCTGATCGCCTACCACGACCTGGGACAATCCGCCGACCAGGCCCTGCTGCGCCTTGCTTACGCGGTGCCCTTCAGGCTCATCGCCGAAGACTTCTCGGCGACGCGGAAACTTTTTCTGAGCGCCATGCTGGCTTCGGCCATCGCCGTCTTTGGTCTGGCCTTTGCCTTTTCCCGCACCATCGCCAAGCCGATCGTGCGGCTGGCCGAGGCGGCCGCGCGCCTGTCGCGGGGGGATCTGACCGCTCGCGTCGAGGTGCCGGCCTCGGGGGAGATCAAGGTGCTGGTCAACAGCTTCAACGCCATGGCCGAAAACATCCGCCAGGCCCATGACAACCGGGCCCGGGCCATGGGCGTGCTGCGGGGGACCGCGGCGCTGCTGCAGAGTGATCTGGGCGCGGTCGCGGCCGCGGACCCGGCCCCCACGGCCGAACAGCGGGAGATCCAGGACGACGAGCGGGACCTGCGCCGCATCTCGGACCTGATTCGCAGCCTCATCGCCGAGCGCGAACAGCGACTGGCGCAGCTCAACGCCGCCATCCGCACCGCCGAGGAGGCCAACCGCGCCAAGGGCTTGTTCCTGGCCAACATGAGCCACGAAATCCGCACGCCCATGAACGGCATCATCGGCATGACCGACCTGGCCCTCGGCACCCGCTCCGATCATGAACGTCAGGAATATCTGCGGATGGTCAAGACCTCGGCGGACGCGCTGGTGGCCATCATCAACGATATCCTGGATTTTTCGAAGATCGAGGCCGGCAAGATGGCCATCGAGCATCTGGGCCTTGATCCGCGCCAGACCCTGGCCGAGACCCTGCGGATGCTGACCCTCAGGGCCCATGAGCGTGGCCTTGAGCTCATCTGTGACATCGCGGAGGAGGTGCCCGGGCGCCTGATGGGCGATCCCCTGCGCCTGCGCCAGATATTGCTCAATCTGACGGGCAACGCCATCAAGTTCACCGAGCGCGGCGAGGTGGTGGTGTACGTCGCCGTCACCGCCCGCCTGCCAGGCGCGGTGACCCTGCGCTTTGGGGTGCGCGACAGCGGCATCGGTATTCCCGCCGAGAACCTCGCCCACATCTTCGACGCCTTCAGCCAGGCCGACACCTCGACGACCCGTCATTACGGTGGCACCGGGCTGGGTCTGACCATCACCAGTCGCCTGGTGCAGCTCATGGGTGGGCGCATCGAGGTCGAAAGCAAGGTGGGGGAAGGCAGCCATTTCCACTTCAGCTTGACCCTGGACCTGGACGAGGCCGCGGAACCGGCGGCCCCGCCAGCGGCCCTGGCGGGCCAGCGGGTGCTGGTCGTCGATGACCAGCCCCTCAATCGCCAGCTCCTCGCGCGCAAGCTGGGTCACTGGGGCATGAGCGTCCGCGTCGCGGCCAGCGCGGCGGAAGCCGAGGGGCTATTGGCGGTTCCGCCCCGGCCTGACCTCATCCTGCTCGATGTCCAGATGCCGGATAGGGACGGCTTCACCCTGGCCGCCTGGATCAAGGCCCAGTCCGACCTGGGCGCGATCCCCATCCTCATGCTGAGTTTCGGCCCCCTGCACGGGGTGGAAGAAAACTGCCGGCAACTCAAGCTGAGCGGTTACCTGGCCAAACCGATCGAGGATGCCGCGCTGAGCGCCGCCATGGCGCGGGCCTTGAGCGGCGACCTCCCCGCCCCGGCCGGAACGGAGGCCCCGGCCCCCCGCGGACCCGCCGGGCTGGCCGTGCTGGTGGTCGATGACGACCCGACAAATCAGATGCTGCTCCGCCGCCGCCTGGAAAAGGCCGGACATCGCGTCCGGCTCGCCAACCACGGCCAGGAGGCGCTCGATCTGCTCGGCCAGGGTGAAGCCTTTGACCTGGTCCTGATGGACGTGCAGATGCCTGTGTTGGGGGGCCATGAGGCCACGCGCCGCTGGCGCCGGCTGGAGGCCGAACGGCGCCTGCCCCATCTGCCCATCGTCGCCATGACGGCGGATGTCGCGGCGGGCGACCGCGCCCTGTGCCTCGAGGCCGGCATGGACGATTTTCTGGGCAAACCCATTGAGCCGACTGAGTTGGCGGCCATGCTCTCCCGGTGGATTTCCGCCCACGCCCTCCCAGCCGCGCCGTCCTTGGCGGGACTGGCCGGCCGCCGTCTGCTGCTGGTGGAGGACAATGCCATCAATCGCGAGATCGTCCTCGGCTTCCTCAAGGACAGTGGCGCGGTGATCGCGGTGGCCGAGGATGGTCAGCAGGCGGTGGAACGGTTCCGTCAGTCACCCTGCGACCTGATCCTGATGGACATCCAGATGCCGGTCATGGACGGCTTCGAGGCGACTCGGCGGATCAGGGCCCTCGATGCCCGTGTTCCCATCATTGCCCTGACGGCGAATGCCTTCAATGAGGATGTGGAAAAATCCCGAAACGCGGGCATGACCGAGCATCTGAGCAAACCCATCGACCGGCGGAAGCTCATCGCGGCGCTGTATAGACACTTGCCACCCCAGGCCCCGGCCTGGACACCGGACGATGACGGATCACCACCGGTTCAGGGGACACCGTCGCCGGTGACGGGGAGCCGGCTTGCCACGTCAAGGCCGGTGTGATGAACCTACATCCTGACCCTTCTGCCCGGGATCTCATGGCAAGCACCTCGTCCCCGCGCGATGGCCTGGCGACGAGAGAGGCGGCCATCGCCCAGATCCAGTCCCTCGCGGCGCGGTTGCGGACCTCGCTTCCCGCGACCGCCGCGGGGGACTCGCCAGTGACCGACAGTCTGGCGGATCTCATTGGCCTCATTGGCCGCCTGCTCACCGACCTGGAGGCACAACAGGCACAACTCCAGGCCCTGCACACTGATCTGGCCAATCAGAAATTCGCCCTCGATCAGCATGCCATCGTCAGCATGACCGACCTGGAGGGCAACATCATCTACGTCAACGACCGCTTTTGCGCGATCAGTGGTTACCCCCGCGAGGAATTGATGGGGGCCAACCACCGCATCATCCGCTCCGACGAGCACGGGGAGGCCTTTTTCGCCGACCTCTGGGCCACCATCCAGGCCGGGCGCATCTGGCGCGGGGAGATCAAGAACCGCAAGAAGAACGGTGACCACTACTGGGTCAGTTCCACCATCGTCCCGCTCCCCGACGCCCAGGGCCAGCCGGCTTCCTACATCGCCATCCGCACCGACATCACCGCGCGTAAGCAGGCGGAGCTGGAACTGGTCGCGGCCAAGGCCGCCGCCGATGCCGCCAATCGGGCCAAAAGCCAGTTTCTGGCCAACATGAGCCACGAGATCCGCACCCCCCTGAACGCCATCCTCGGCCTGGCCGAGTTGCTCGAGGCCGATGCCTGGGGCGCCGAGCAACGGGAGATGCTGGGGCATATCCGCGCCGCTGGCCGCACCCTGCTGGGCATCCTCAACGACATCCTCGATTTTTCCCGCATCGAGGCCGGCGAGTTGCGGCTCGATCCCCAGCCCTTCGCCCTGGAATCCCTCCTCGCCCAAGTGGGCAGTCTCATGCTGCCCCTGGCCCGCGCCAAGGGCATCGCCTGGCGCGTCGAGGCCGCCGCCCTGGAGGAGGATCTGGTGGGCGACAGCCTGCGCCTCGAACAGATCCTGGTGAATCTGGCCGGCAACGCCATCAAGTTCACCAGCCAGGGCGAGGTGTGCCTGGGGGTCAAAGCCCTCGCTGCGACCCCTGAGGACCTCAGCCTGCGCTTCGCGGTCAGGGATACCGGTATCGGCATGGAGGCGGCCACCCTGTCCCGGCTCTTCGCCCCCTTCAGTCAGGGGGAGACCGGCACCTCCCGGCGTTATGGCGGCACCGGTCTGGGGCTGTCCATCTGCAAGCGGCTGGTCGATCTCATGGGCGGGCGCATCGGCGTGGAGAGCGTCCCGGGGCAGGGCAGCCTCTTCTGGTTCGAGCTCAAGCTGGGCCGCGTGGCCCGGGCCACGCCAGGCAGCCGCCCCCCGTCGCACCCGGCCACCGCAGGTCCCCGTCTGGCCGGGGCGCGCATCCTCGTCGCCGATGACAGCCAGGTCAATCTGGACCTCATCGCCCGTTTTCTGCGTCGCGAGGGGGCCCTGCCCGTCCTGGTGGGCGACGGCCAGCAGGCCCTGGACCGGCTGCTGGCGGAGCCCCAGGGCTTCGCCGCCGTGCTCATGGACATGCAGATGCCGGTCCTGGATGGCTTCAGCGCCACGCGTCTCATTCGCGCCCGGCCGGAGTTGCGGCGGCTGCCGATCATCGCCTTCACCGCCGGG
Source organism: Gammaproteobacteria bacterium (assembly GCA_019136395.1). Next base: position 6,572 of record JAGVUH010000394.1, on the reverse strand, counting down.
GTATTGCGGGAAGAACAACGCTTGATGTTCGATGCCGGGGTGAACGATTTCGTGCCCAAGCCGGTGGAATTCGCCCATCTGGCCGGGGTCCTGGCGCGCTGGATCGAGGGGGACCCGCGGCAGCCGCCCCGCACGGATGAGCCTGCCGTGGCGCCGGCCCCCGTCGGGACGCTCAGCCCTTGGCCACGGATCGCGGGTATCGACGGGCACCATGTCCAGGTCCAGTTCGAGGATGACGTGGACTTTTTCACCGCGGTGCTGGCCACCTTCGCCGCCAGCCTCGACAGCCAGGTAGCCGCCATCTCCTCCAGCCTGGAGGCGGGCGATCGCCCGACCGCCAAGGCGGCGCTGCACAAACTGAAGGGAGCGGCCAGCAATGTCGGGGCGTTGGAACTGGCGGCGGCGGCACGGCGCTTGGAGGAGGCCCTGGCAACGGGCGCTGGGGATGAGATCCCCGGTCTCTGGTCGGCATTTCAGGGGCTGGCCAAGGACCTGGGGGTGGCCCTGCGGCCTTGGGTCGCCACCGTCGCGAGCAGCACCCGGCCGTGATTTGCCCACCCTTCCCGGCGCCCGTGCTTGGACAACACGGCGGCGGGGAGAATAAAATCCCGGCACCCGTTTTCCCCGCCCGCCTGAGCGTTCATGGTCTTCAGCCCCCGGGATTTACCCAACCTCATCAGCTTCCTGCGCCTGCTGGCGGTCATGCCGGTGGTCCTGCTGCTGCTGGAGGGCGAATTTGGCTGGGCCCTGCTGCTCTTCGCCATCGCCGGTCTGTCCGATGGGCTCGATGGCTGGCTCGCCAAGCATTATCACTGGCAGAGCCGGTTGGGTGGCATCCTCGACCCCTTGGCGGACAAGACGCTGCTGGTGGCCTGCTTCCTGGTGCTGGGTGCCCTCAAGCTGATCCCCATCTGGCTGGTGGTCGCCGCCGTCGGTCGTGATCTGGTCATCGTCGGGGGCGCCACCCTCTATCATTTCCGCGTCGAGGAACTCCATGCCGCTCCCATTTGGGCAAGCAAGCTCAATACCTTGATGCAGATCGCCCTGGTCGTGGCGGTCATCGCCAACGCCGGGCCCGTGCCCCTGCCCGGCGGCTTGATCGCCCTCCTCACCTGGGCCTGTCTCGTGACGATCCTCGTCAGTGGCCTTCAGTACGTCTGGGTCTGGTCCCGCAAGGCGCAGGCCAAGGGGCTGCACGAGGACTTCTGAGCCGGTGCCTGCCTATCCTGGCTCAAGCACCGCCAGATACCGCTGGGCGCTGTAGGCCTGCTCGTAATCCGCGACCACGTCCTGGAGTCGGTCCGGGGGAGGCGGCTGATCCAGGGTGGCCAGGATCGCGGCGGCCAGGGCCTCCACGTCTCCGACCGGGACGAGGGGGGCGATGCGGCCCCCGTCGAGCAGTTCCGCCGGTCCACTCGGGCAGTTGGTCGCCACCACCGGGGTCCCCAGGGCCATGGCCTCGGTGAGCACGTTGGGCGATCCCTCCCAGGCGGAGGAGAGCACGAAAAGGTTGGCCCGGGCCAGAAAGGGCAGGGGCTGGGCCTGAAAGCCGGGCAGATCGACCTGGTTCGCCAGCCCCAGTTGGCCGATCAGGGCGGTGAGCGCCGGGCGCTCCTGCCCCTCGCCGATGATCACCAGCCGGCAGGGGTGGACCTGACGCACCCGGGCGAAGGCCCGGATCAGGGTCGGGAAGTCCTTCTGCCGTTGCAGCCGGCCAGCCCCGAGGAGGACGGGGGGGCCCTCGCCCTGGAACCAGGGGTGGGGACAGGGCGCCGTCGCCCGCTGGCGCAGGTCGGGGGTGATCACCGGGTTGCGAATGACTGTGATGGCCTCCCGCGGCAGGCCGGCGATGGTCGCGGTGTCCGCCGCGACCCCCGCGGAGACGGCGACGATGTGGTCGAGGTGGGGGTAGAGGCGGCGAATGGGCCAATAGCGCCAGGCCCGGCGCAGGGCCGAACGGCCCGCCAGGGAGGCGGAGAGGTTGGTCCCCAGGCGCAAGACCAGGCGGGTGTCGACCCCCGCCAGGGCCCGTGCCAGCACCGCCGCCCGTCCGGCCCGGTCCTTGGCCGCCAGCAGGGCCTGCGGTCGGGCCTGGCGGAGGTAGCGGGCCAGGGCCGGAATGGCCAGCAGGCTATGGTTGCTGCCCAGGGGGATGCGGTTGACCGCCGCCGGCAGTCCCGCCAGGTGGGGGCCCTGATCACGGATCAGCAGCAGGTCGACTTCCCGGCCCGCCGTGACGAAGCCAGCGATGAGATTGACCAGCATCCGCTCCACCCCGCCGCTGCCAGAGAAGGAGGCGAGCACCGCCAACCGGGGCGGGTGCGGGGGTTGAGCGTGGTCGGGCATAAACAAAAGTTTGTCGCGGTCGGCTGCCAGTCCTGGCTATGCTATACGCCAACTCCCCCCCAATACCAGCCACACCGCGGTGATCGGCGCGGAAGATTCAGGGTCGGGGGCCAAAACCAGATCCCGGTGTCCCCTCAAAGCGAGCCAGCAAGGATTTTCCCCATCGCCCATGCCGCATTCCCCACGCGTCTACTTCTTTGGCACCTGCCTGATCGACCTGATCTTTCCCCAGGCCGGCCTGGCGGCCATGCGCTTGCTGCGTCGCGAGGGCCTGGAGGTCATCTATCCCCAGGGGCAGACCTGCTGCGGTCAGCCGGCTTACAACTCCGGCTACGAGGCCGCGGCCCGGGACGTCGCCCGGCGGCAACTGGCCACCTTCCCGGAGGATTACCCCATCCTGGTGCCCTCGGCCTCCTGCGCGGGCATGCTCAAGGTTCAGTATCCCAAGCTGTTCGCCGGGAGTCCCGACGAGGAGTGCGCCCGGCGCCTGGCGGGGCGGGTCCACGAACTGACGGATTATCTGGCGCGGGTCCTGGATTGGCGGCACCCCGACCTGGGACCTCCGCTCAAGGTCGCGCTCCATCACTCCTGTTCCGCGCGCCGGGAGATGGGCGTTGCCGACGCGGCGGCGGAGCTGCTCGCCCGCCTGGCGAACCTGGAGGTGGTGGAACCGGATCACGCCCAGGAGTGCTGCGGTTTCGGTGGCACCTTCGCCGTCAAGCAGCCGGAGATCTCGGCGGCCATGGCGGCGGACAAGGCGGCGGCCATCCTGGCGACGGGTGCCCAGGTCCTGGTGGGGCAGGATTGCGGTTGCCTCCTCAACCTGGGGGGTACCCTGGCCCACCGCCACCCTCAGGCCGGGATGGGTCAGTCTGGGCAGGGGGTCGATCCCGGGGCGAGGGGTGCCGCACCGGCGGCCCGGGGGGCGGCCACGCATGACGGGAGTGGCCGGGTCAGGCACCAGCCGGCGCCTTCATCCCAAGGTCCGGTGGTCAAGCACATCGCTGAATTGTTGTGGGAGCGCACCCATGCCCCCTGAGTTCGCCGTCCGCGTCGGTCAGGCCCTGGATAATGAACGCCTGCGGCGCAACCTCCGCCGAACCATGGATGGTCTGGTCGCCAAGCGCCGTCAGGCCTTTCCCGACACCCAGGAGCTGACCGTCCTGCGCCGGCGCGGCAAGTTGATTCGTGCTCAGGCCCTGGCCAACCTGCCGGACCTGCTGCTGGAACTGGAGGCCAACTGCGAGCGCAACGGTATCCGGGTCCACTGGGCGGAGACGGTGGCGGAGGGCAACGCCATCGTCCTCGACCTGCTACGCCGCCAGGGCGCCAGGCGGGTCATCAAGGGCAAGTCCATGGTCTCGGAGGAGATGGGTCTGAACCACCATCTGGAGGCCCAGGGCATCCAGGCGGTGGAGACCGACCTGGGGGAGTTCATCCTGCAACTGGCGGGGGAACGCCCCTCCCACATCATCGCCCCGGCCATCCACAAGGACCGGCGGGAGATCGCGGCCCTCTTCGCCGCCCATTTCCCGGAGTATCCCTACACCGAGGACATCGAGGGCCTGACGGCCATCGCCCGTCGCATCATGCGCGAGCACTTCGGCCAGGCCGTCGCCGGCCTGTCGGGCGTCAACTTCGCCATCGCCGAGACCGGCACCCTGTGCCTGGTGGAGAACGAGGGCAACGGCCGCCTCTGCACCACGGCGCCGGACCTCCATATCGCCGTGTGCGGTATCGAGAAGGTCATCGCCCGCCTCGACCAGTTGCCGCCCCTCCTGACCTTGCTGACCCGGTCCGCCACCGGCCAGCCCATCACCACCTACGTCAACCTGATCAGTGGGCCTCGGCGGGCGGGAGAACGCGACGGTCCCCGGGAGGTGCACCTCATCCTGCTCGACAATGGCCGCTCCCGCATGCATCGGGATCGGCAGTTGCGGGCCACGTTGCGCTGCATCCGCTGCGGCGCCTGCATGAATCACTGCCCGGTCTACACCCGCCTTGGCGGTCATGCCTATGGCACCGTCTATCCCGGCCCGATCGGCAGCGTCCTCGAACCCCAGCTCCAGGGCCTGGAGCGGCAGGGGGAACTGGCGGAGGCCTCGAGTCTCTGTGGCGCCTGCGGCGAGGTCTGTCCGGTGCGCATCCCCTTGCCCGGCCTACTGCGGCGACTGCGCGCCGAGGGCGCAGGAGAAGGGGAGGACGCCGGGGTCCCGGGGCGTGGCAGTCGACGCAAGGCCCCGCAGCGCCTCATCTGGACACTTTGGCGCCTGACGCACGCCCATCCCGCGCTCTATCGGCTGGCGACCCACCTGGCCACCCGCTTGCGCTGGCTGGTCCCGACCGGCCTGGGGCCTTGGGCGCGGACCCGCGCCGCCCCGGTCATCGCCCCGCGCAGCCTGCATGAACTGGCGCGGGCGGAGGGCTTCGCCCATGAGTAGCCCGGCCCGGGAGGCCATCCTCCAGCGTCTGCGGCGCGGGGTCGCCACCGGACCACGCCCGGCTCCGGAGAATCCGGTGCGCCGCTTCGACTGGTCGCCACCGGAACGATTGCGGCGCTTCACGGCGGCGCTGACGGCGGTACGCGGTGAGGTGATCCCCGTGGGCGACGATTGGCCTGCTACCCTTTTCTCCCGCCTGTCCGCCAAGGGCGCGACCAATCTGCGTTTCGCCCCCGCCACGGCCTTGGGCGCGGAACTGGCGGCGGCCTGGCCCGACCGGGGGGCGATCACCCTGATCCCCCACGACCAACCGATCGAGGCCTGTCGGGCCGAGCTGTTCAGCGCCACCGACGCCAGCCTCACCGGTTGCCTGGGCGGGATTGCCGAGACCGGGACCCTGGTGCTCTGGCCCAGTATCCAGGAGCCCCGTCTCCTGTCCCTGGTCCCCCCGATCCATGCCGTGGTCCTGGAGGCGGACCGCATCCGCTCGACCTTCCATGAATTCCTGGTCGCGGAGGACTGGGCGGGCCGGGGCCTGCCGACCAATGCCCTGCTCATCTCCGGGCCCTCCAAGTCCGCCGACATCGAGCAGACCCTGGCCTATGGCGTCCATGGCCCCAAGGAACTGCTGGTCCTGGTCCGGGTGAAGGGCGATACCGCCGATCCGCCTCCAGCGCTGGCCTGAGTTCCCCCCCCAAGCGCCATCAGGCACGCCGGGTGAAATGTACGGAGCTCAGCAAGCCTTTTGCCCCCGACCCTGACTCCGCGTTGCGGAAAGCCAGGCGTTGCGAAGAGTGAGTGCCCGGCCGGGGCCTGAGCCGCGCAGCCGCCGCGGCTTCCCCGCCACGGGCCAAAAAAGTGATTGCCCCAGGAAATAAGTCCATGCCACTTGAAAGCCAAATCCCCTCGCCCTTCCTGGACGCTCCCTCCCGCGCCACCCCGGAGACCCACCACCGGGGCCAGGACAAGGTGGCGCGTATCCCGGTCAAGGTCGAGCCCCTGGCGGTGCCCCTGCGCAAACCGAGCTGGATTCGCGCCCGCGCCCCCATCGGCCCCGGGGTGACGCGCATCAAGCGCTTGCTGCGCGAGGCCCGGCTCGCCACCGTCTGCGAGGAGGCCCAGTGCCCCAACCTGGGCGAGTGCTTCAACCACGGCACCGCCACCTTCATGATCCTGGGCGATGTCTGCACACGCCGCTGTCCCTTCTGCGATGTCGCCCATGGTCGCCCGGCGCCGGTGGATGCCGAGGAGCCCGCGCACCTGGCCCAATCCATCGCCGCCCTTGGCCTGCGCTACGTGGTCATCACCTCCGTGGACCGCGACGATCTGCGCGACGGTGGGGCCGGCCACTTCGCCGCCTGCCTGCGCGCCATTCGCGGGCGCAGTCCGGACACGCGTCTGGAGGTGCTGGTCCCGGACTTTCGCGGTCGCGAGGCCCTGGCCCTGGATCAGTTCAGCGGCGCTGGCCGGCCGGACCTCTTCAATCACAACCTGGAGACGGTACCCCGCCTTTATCCCCAGGCCCGCCCCGGAGCCGACTATGCTGGCTCCCTGGCCCTACTGCGCGCCTTCAAGGAGCGCCACCCGGACATCCCCACCAAGTCCGGGCTCATGCTCGGCCTGGGCGAGGAGGCGGAAGAGGTCCTGGCGGTAATGGCCGACCTACGCGCGCACGGTTGCGACATGCTGACCCTCGGTCAGTACCTGGCCCCCAGCCGCGCCCACCTACCCGTCCGCCGTTACTGGACCCCGGATGAGTTCGGGGCCCTGCGTCAGGCGGGAGAG
>JAGVUH010000427.1 GCA_019136395.1 Gammaproteobacteria bacterium | reverse complement strand
TGGTGGTGCCCGGCTTCCTGGCGGTGATGCTGGTGGCGGTGATCCTCACGAACGCGGCCGACCTGCTCGGGCACCCGGTGGATACGACGGTCGCGGACCTGACCGGCACCGTCGCCCTGCGCCTCTTCCTTGCCATCAGCATGATGGGGCTCAAGCTTTGGGAATTGGATGCCTTCATCCTCCCCCTGGTGGCCAGCCTGGCCGTCCAGATCCTCGTCGTCAGCGCGGTGGCGTTACTCTTGGTCTATCCCCTGCTGGGGCGGGGCTACGAAGGCGCGGTGGCCGCCGGCGGCTTCATCGGCTTCGCCATGGGGGCCATGCCCGTGGGCCTGGGGGTCATGAGGCGCATGACCGACCGCTATGGTCCGGCACCCAGGGCGATGCTGGCGATCACCCTGGCCGCCGCCCTCTTCGCCGATACCGCCAATGCCCTGCTGGTAAACCTGGGTTTTGCCTGGCTGGGGTGACGGGCGTCGGGTGAGAGGACGCCACTCGCCCACTGTCTGGTAACTGCTTTCTGGTAACGAAGGTGAGGCGCGCGTGTCTCGCATTAACGCTAAACTTTCGTTGATGCCTTCCCCCGTCCCTCACGCTGCCCCGCCCAAGTTACGGAGAGATGTCATGCGTACGTTGCTGTCCGCCCTGTTGGCTTGCTGTTCCCTGTCCCCCGCCCTGGCGTTGGGCGCACCCACGACGGGACTCATGGCCGGAACAACGGCCGGACCCATAACCGGACCCGCGGCCGAAACGGCAGCCGGACCGGCGGCAGATCCCGCCGCTGGAACGTCGACCGGACCTACGACCGCACCTAGGGTCGGAACGACGGCAGGACCCACGGCCAAAGCAGTACCTGAATCCACCGCCAAGCCAGCGACTGAGCCAGCGGCCTCCTATCGCTTCGTCATCATCCCCAAGGTGGTCCATCCCTGGTTCGACCTGGTGCACGATGGCGCCAAACAAGCGGCCCGGATGATCGAGCAACAAACCGGCCGGCCGGTGACCCTGGACTATCAGCCCCCCCAGAAGGCGGAGGTGGCCGAACAGTTGCGCCTCCTGGAGCAGGCGATCGCGTCCAATCCCGATGGGATCGCCATGGATCTGCTCGACGACCAGGCCGAGCAGGCCAGCCTGGCCCTGGCTCGCCGGCAGGGCATCCCCCTGGTCCTTTTCGACTCCGAGCCGCCGGCCGGGATGGCAGTGCCCTACGTTGGTAACGACTTCTGCGAACAGGCGCGGCTGGCGGCCTCGCGCCTGGTGACCCTGTTGGGGGGCGAGGGCGAGGTGGCCATCATGTTGGGCGTCCCCACCGCCGTGAACCATCGGATTCGCGCCGAGTGCCATGAGCGGCTCTTCCAGGAGCACCCCGGCATCAAACTGGTGGCCAAGGGCATCGACCACGACGATATCGATACCGCTCGGGAGCAGGCCAAGGCCATCATGGCCGAGCATCCCCGGTTGCGGGGCTGGGTGTCCTGTGACGCCGGCGGGGTGATCGGTATCGCCCAGGCGCTCAAGGAGGCCAACCTCACCGGCCAGGTCTACAACGTTGGCCTGGATGACCTGCCGGAGACCATCCAACTCATCCGCGAGGGCGTTGTCGACTCCACCTATGCCACCAAGCCCCACACCCAGGGCTATTGGTCGATCATCACCCTTTGGCAGGCCAAGCTGGGGGCGCCCCTGCCGATGGACATTGATACCGGTATAGGCATCGTCACCCGGGACAATGCCGAGAACTATCAGGGCCGGTAGGGCTTGCGGTTTAACCCGTTCACCCCCCTCTCCCCAACCCTCCCCCGCCAGGGGGGAGGAGGCGAGAGAATCATCGGCTTGTACTAACTGCTGGTGCTGACCATGCCAGTTCAGGCGGTAAGGGGGTGCTATCGGTTACTTTCAGGTTTGAGTTGCCACTTCAATCAAGAGTGCAATAACCACGATGGCGATCAGCACGGGTGAACAGGGTGACGGGCGGAAAATGGATCATGAGCGGCAGACCGCCGTTTCCGCTCTGCAGCGGATAATCGCCAGATTGAGCGCAACCCTGCCGGCTGACCGCCCCTGGCAGGCGGAGAACCCGGCTGACCGCCCCTGGCAGGCCGAGCCCTCCGATGACCGCCCCTGGCGGATGGAGGCCCCGGTGGACCAGACCCTTACCGGCCTGACCAGCCATCTGGCCGGGCTGGTCGAGCATTACCTCCGCGAGCAGGCGGAACAGTGGGCCTGGTGTCAGGATCTGGTCAATCAGAAGGCCGCCCTGGATCAGCATGCCATCGTCAGCATGACCGACCTGGACGGTAACATCACCTATGCCAATGACCTGTTTTGCGCCATCAGCGGCTTCTCCCGCGAGGAATTGCTCGGCGCCAACCATCGCATCATCAAATCAAACCATCACCCGATCAGCTTTTATGCCGAGCTCTGGTCCACTATCACCGCGGGTCGGGTCTGGCGGGGCGAGGTCAGGAATTGCCGCAAGAATGGTGAGCACTACTGGGTTTATTCCACCATTGTCCCCCTGAAGGACGCCAGGGGTCACCTGAGCCAGTTCATCTCGATCCGCACCGACATCACCGAGCGCAAGCGCGCTGAGGAGGCCCTGGAGGCGGCCAACGCCGAACTGCGACGGCTCGCCACCACGGATCGCCTCACCGGCGCCTGGAATCGCCGGCATTTCGAGGACCAAGTGACCCTCGAAATCGAGCGCGTCCAGCGCTACGGCAAGCCCTTGACCCTCATCCTGTTCGACATCGATCACTTCAAGGCCATCAACGACCGTTTTGGCCACCTGGTGGGCGATCAGGTCCTCATGGAACTGGTCCGGCGGCTCAGCCCGAACCTGCGGGCACTGGATGTCCTGGCACGCTGGGGCGGGGAGGAGTTCGCCGTCCTGGCGCCCCATTGCCCTGTGGACGGCGGCCGGCAACTCGCCGAAAAATTGCGGGCCCTGGTGGCCGCGGAACCGTTCACGGACGTTGGCCAGGTCACCGCCAGCTTTGGGGTGGCCGAATTGCACCCTGAGGAGAGCTTCGATGACTGGCTCAAGCGGGTGGATGACGCCCTCTACGCCGCGAAGGCCGGGGGGCGTGATCGGGTGTGTCTGGCAGATTGGGCGTAAAAGACACCCGCGGCGTCTATCATCATTAGGGGGTGAGGTATTCATTTTAGACCCCCCTCTCCCCAACCCTCCCCCACCACCAGGGGGGAGGGAGCAAGAGAATCAGTCGGTTGTATCGCCGAAGCCCTCCTGGGGCGCGAGCGATCCGAACGAATACGTGGTGAGTACCTCGTGAGCGATAGCGTGAATTCCCGGAAGGCAGCGGCGGAGCCCCCAATCGTGGCAGCAGAACCCCTTAGCGCGGTAACTGAACCCTCGGAAGCGGAATCCCGGCCATTAACACGCCTGCCGACGGAAGTTTCGGAGGCAAGGGAAAAGGCTCAGGCAGAGGTTCCGGACACGGTGCGAGATTCGGTCCCGGCCCCAATACCTGCTCCGCCACCGGCCCCAGCACAGATCCTTGCTCTGACCCCGTCCCCGACCCCGTCCCCACCACTGGCCCCACCCTCTGCTCCAACCTCTGCCCCATCCCCGACACCGGTCCAGCGGGAAGCCTTCCCCATCGTCGGCATTGGTGCCTCCGCCGGGGGGCTGGAGGCCCTGGACCAGTTCCTCAGCCATGTCCCCGCCGACTGCGGCCTGGCCTTCGTCATCGTCGTCCACCTGGACCCCCTGCATAAGGGCACCATGCCGGAACTCCTGCAGCGCAGCACCGCCATGAAGGTGGAGCAGGTCCGGGACCGGGTTACGGTCCGCCCCAACCAGGTCTATCTGATCCCGCCCAACCGGGATCTGTCGTTCCTCCATGGGGTGCTGCACCTCTTCGAGCCCTCGCCGGCCCATGGCCTGCGCCTGCCCATCGACTTCTTTTTCCGCTCCCTGGCGGCGGACCAAAAGGAACGCAGCATCGGCATCATCCTCTCCGGCATGGGCAGCGATGGCACCCTGGGGCTGCGGGCGATCAAGGAGGCGGCGGGACTGACCCTGGTCCAGGACCCCACCGAGGCCAAGTTCGACGGCATGCCCCGCAGCGCCATCGCCGCCGGTCTGGCGGATATCGTCGCCCCCGCCGGGGAACTCTGCGCCCGCCTGCTGGCCTATCTGCATCCCGCCGTGCCGACCTTGCCCGGGGAGCCGGTCCTCCTGGCGGTGGATCACAGCGGCCTGGACAAGGTCATCATCCTGCTGCGCAACCACACCGGCCACGACTTCTCCCTCTATAAGAAGAGCACCCTTTACCGCCGCATCGAGCGGCGCATCCGTCTGCATCAACTCGACAAGATTGCCCAGTACGTCCGTTTCCTCCAGGACAACCCGCCGGAACGGGAGCTGCTGTTCAAGGAGCTGCTGATCGGGGTGACGAGCTTTTTCCGCGACCCCAGCGCCTGGCAACACCTGCGTGACGAGGTGCTCCCCGCCCTCCTGGCCCGTCGGCCCGGGGGCGGGCAGTTGCGGGCCTGGGTCGCCGGCTGCTCCACCGGCGAAGAGGCCTATTCCCTGGGCATGGTCTTCCGCGAGGCCCTGGAGAAGTGCGCCCCCGACCAGCCCTACTCCCTGCAAATCTTCGCCACCGATCTGGACCCGGAGGCCATCGTCACCGCCCGCCTCGGCTTCTATCCCCAGAACATCACCGCCGACGTGGCGCCGGAGCGGCTGCGGCGCTTCTTCGTCAAGGAAGAGGATGGCGGCTACCGCATCGGCAAGGAGGTGCGGGAGATGGTGATCTTCGCCGAGCAAAACGTCATCCAGGACCCCCCCTTTACCAAGATGGACCTGCTCATCTGCCGCAACCTGTCTTCCGCCGCGAAACCCCCAGCCCCAGCGAGGCCCCCATGCACTTCGCCTTCCCCGCCGCCCGGGTGCTGGCCGAGGGTCCCCCTGACATCGCCCTCAGCCCGGCGCCGGTCAATCTCAAGGCGCTGCTGGACCAGGTCCTGCTGGAGCGGGTGACGCCAGTCTCCATCCTCGCCACCGCCAAGGGCGAGATCCTGTTCACCACCGGGCGCACCGGCAAGTATCTGGAGCCGGTCGTCGGCCAGGCCAGCCTCAACCTCTTCGCCATGGCGCGGGAGGGCCTGCGGGACATCCTGCCCAGCCTCTGCCAGCAGGCCCAGCAACTCGCCGGTGGCGTCCCCGCCATCCATCGCGGCCTGCGCATCCGCACCAACGGCAGTTTCCAGGTTGTGGACCTCAGCATCCACGACCTACGCGACCCCGAGCCCCTGCGCGGCATGCTGCTGCTGGTCTTCACCGAGGTGGCGGAGGCCCCCGCGCCGCGCCGCGGTCGCCGCCGGGCGGGTATGGAAGCCCAGACCCCGCTCCCGGAGGAACTGGAGATCCAGCAATTGCGCGAGGCCCTCCAGACCACCCGCGAGGAGATGCAGACCTCCCAGGAAGAGCTGAAATCCGCCAACGAGGAGCTCCAGTCCACCAACGAGGAGTTGCAGTCCACCAACGAGGAGCTGACCACCTCCAAGGAGGAGATGCAGTCCCTGAACGAGGAGTTGCAGACGGTCAACACCGAACTCCAGGCCAAGGTGGACAACCTGTCGCGGGTCAACGACGACATGAAGAACCTGCTCGACAGCACCGAGATTGCCACCCTCTTCCTGGAGGAGGATCTGCGCATCCGCCGCTTCACCTCCCAGGCCGCCAAGCTCATCAACCTGATCCCCGGCGACGTCGGCCGCCCCATCACCCACATTGCCTCGGAGGTCCTCTACCCGGAGCTGGCCCGGGACGTGGCGGAGGTGTTGCGCAGCCTGATCTTCAGCGAAAAGCTTATCGGCACCCAGGATGGCCGCTGGTTCAACGCCCGCATCATGCCCTACCGCACCCTGGACAACCGCATCGATGGGGTGGTGGTGACCCTGGTGGACATGACCAAGTCCAAGCGGCTGGAGAACGAATTGCGCCAGGCCCTGGCGGAGCTGGGCCGCCTGGCCGAGGTACCGTCGCGGCAAACCAGCGACCCATAAGGCCAGCGAGCCATCACTCATACGGGTACCGAAACCGAAAAGCACCGCGCCAAGAGAGCCGATGAGCCAGTCTAAACCTTCATCCTCACCTTCCCTGCCGGACCCGCTGACCCCGGAAGGGGCCACCGCCCTGCGCCGCGCGGCCGAGGCGGTCTTCCGCGAGCAAGGCCAGGGCCGACCCCGGGCGGGAAAGGGAACGGGGCAGGGGACGGGCAAGGGGCAAGGGCAGGAGGCGGAGCTGTTGACGGAGATGGCCACCGATCAGGCCCGTCTCGTCGAGGATCTGCACATCCACCAGATCGAGCTGGAATTACAGAACCAGAGCCTGCGCGCCACCCGCCTCCAGCTTGAGGAGAGCCTGAAACGGTACGCCGCCCTCTATGGCTTCGCCCCTATTGCCCTGCTGACCGTGAGCGGCAATGGCACCATTCACGAGGCCAACCAGACCGCCGCGGATCTGCTCGGCGAGCCTCTCTCGGCCTTGCGCGGCCGGCGTCTGGGCCTGTTCATCAGCAAGCCAACCCGGGCCGCCTTCAACGATTTGCTGACCCATGCCCTGCTGGGCGAGGGCGGCTCCCGCTGCGAGCTGGTCCTCATCCCCCCCGATCAGCCAAGCCGCTGGGTCCAGGCTGATGGCATCACCGCCATCGCCATCGCCACCGCCCTCCCCGATACCAAGCCCCTGATTCAACTGGCGTTGACTGATATCAGCACCAGCAAGACCCTGGAGGAGCGCCTGCGGGAGAAGGAGGAGCTATTCCGCGCCATCCTGGACAATGCCAGCGACGGCATCAGCTTCCTGGATCTCAAGACCCAGGACTATCGGTTCATGAATCCGGCGCTGGTGGCCTTGACGGGTTTCACGGCCGAGGAGCTGAAAGATTTCACCGCCGAGCAAATCTTCGAGCGCGTCCATCCCGATGACCAGGAGCGGGTGGAGGTCCAGCGCCGGCGCTTGGCCCAGGGCCAGGAACCGGAGAGCGTCCAATACCGCTGGCGGGTCAAGCAGGGTGACTATCGCTGGCTCATCGACACGGGCAAATTGGTCCATGACGCGCGGGGGCACCCCGTCGGCCTGGTGAAGGTCCGCCGTGACATCACCCGTCTCAAGCTCTATGACATCGAAATCAACGCCTTGAATACCCGCCTGGAACAGCGGGTGGCGGAACGGACCGCGGAACTGGAGGACAAGATCACGGAACTGCGGCGGGTGGCGGAACGCCTGAGCGAGAGCGAGCGGCGCTTCCGCGCCCTCAACGAGGGCCTGGAGCTGAAGGTCGAGGAACGTACCGCCGAGGCCCGCGCCGCCAGCGCCGCCAAGAGCGAGTTCCTGGCCCACATGAGCCACGAGATTCGCACCCCCCTGAATGCCATCCTCGGCCTCGCCCAGCTTATGGAGCGTGAGTCCCTGGATGAGACCCAACGGCCACGGGTGACGCGTATCCTGGAGGCTGGTGAGAACCTGCTCGCCATCATCAATGACATCCTCGACTTCTCCAAGATCGAGTCCGGCAAGCTCGCCATCGAGCGCCAAGCCTTTGACCTGACGGATGTCCTGGCCCGTATCGAGAGTTTTCACGGCCGCCTGGCCCGGACCAAAGGCCTGTCCCTTCATATCGACCGTCCGCCCTCGCTCAGCAGTGCCCTCTTGGGGGACCCCCTGCGCCTGGGCCAAGTCCTCACCAATCTGATCGGCAATGCGATCAAGTTCACCCCCGCGGGGGAGGTCAGCCTGCGCATCGAGGTAGAAGAGCCCACTCCCGGCGCCCTGCGGCTGCGCTTTCTGGTGGCGGATACCGGCATCGGCATCGAACCCGAGGTGCTGGCCGGCCTCTTCCAGCCCTTCACCCAGGGCGACGCCAGCATCACCCGCCGCTTCGGCGGCACCGGCCTGGGCCTGGTGATCAGTAAGCGGCTGGTCGAGCTGATGGGCGGGGAGATCGGCGCCACCAGCCAGCCGGGGCGGGGCAGTACCTTCTGGTTCGCGCTGCCCTTCACCCTCGTCCGCCAGGAACTGGCCAGGGGTGGGGAGGTGGCGGATGTCACGGCTCCGGGCGTGGTGGCCGCGGGTGGGGCGGCTCTCAGCGGGGCAACCTTGGGCGAGGCGACCCCCAGCGCCCTTACCTCTAGCCAGCGCCTGGCGGGCTGGCATCTGCTGGTGGTGGACGACAGCGAAATGAACCGGGAGGTGGTGGAGCAGGCCCTGCGCCTGGAAGGGGCCGCGGTCACCTTGGCGAACGATGGCGCCGCAGCCCTGGAATGGCTGAGTCGCGATCCCCAGGCCTACCGGTTGGTCCTCATGGACGTGCAGATGCCGGTGATGGATGGCCTGACCGCCGCGCGCCGCATCCGCTGTGAGCTGGGGCTGAACGATTTGCCCCTCATCGCCCTCACTGCCGGCGCCCTGCCCCACGAGCGTGAAGCGGCCCTGGCGGCGGGGATGAACGATGTCCTGACCAAGCCCGTGCGGCTGGAGGCGCTGGTGGCCATGATGCTTCGCTATGGTGAACCCAGGGGTCAGGACGGCCCCCAGGCCGAGGCCTTCCCCGCGATTCCGGGGATCGACCGGGAGCAGGCGACGGATATCCTGTGCGGTAACCGGCCCCTGTTCCTGCGCCTGTTGGGGCTCTTCCTGGCTGACAACGACGGTCTGGGCCGGCGGGTCCGGGAGGCACTGGCCCAGGGACACC
>JAGVUH010000475.1 GCA_019136395.1 Gammaproteobacteria bacterium | reverse complement strand
GACTTGCGCCGCTTGGGCGGGCCGCAGGGCCCCCCGGGATTCCAGGGACTGGGCCACCGCCTTGCCCAGGGCCTCGAAGATCATGCCATAGGCCACCGCCTGGGCCAGACCGCCAACCAGGGTGCCCACGCCGGGGAAGGCCTTCAGGGCGTTGCCGGCCACCGCCAGGATGATGGTGGCATGGCGGGCGACCCGCTTGCGCGCCAGTTCCAGCAGCAGGTCGGTGTCCATCTCCCGCACGGGGACCTGGTAGAGGGCCGATAGCTCCTTGACCAGGGCGATGCCCAGATAGCCCTGGATGATGAGATCCGAGCCCGGCGCCACCGCCGCCATGGCGCCGATCATGGCCTTGCGGGAATAGGAAACGGTCAGTTCCTGAGCGCGCTGAGTCCGGTAGGCCCGCTCCGCTTCGTCCAGACGCCTCGCCACCAGGACAAAGACGCTGGTGTCGCACAGCTTTTCCAGAACCGCCGGGTCCTCGTCCAGATGCCGTTGCAGGGCCTCGCGCAGTTCATCCACCCGGGGCGACAGGTCACGAACCTCGGTCCGTTCCGTGCCGTCCGGACCGACCACCAGGACCTCCCGGCGACCCCCCGCCTGGACGGCCACCAGGTCCACCCCGCGCTGGGCACCGCGCCGCCGCCGGCCCCGGCCAGGGCCAGTTTCCCGGCTGACCTCCTCCGCCAGCCGCTCGGCGAGGCGGTCCCGCAGCAAGTCCAGTTCCTCGCGCCGGTAGCGGTCGGTCTTGTTGAGGGCGACGATCAGGGGCTTGCCGAGTTCCCGCAGGGCCTGGAGTTCCTGGTATTGGGTGCGGCTCAGGTCCCCGTCGCAGACATAGACCACCAGGTGGGAGCGCAGGGCCTCGGCCCGGGCCATATCGTCGAGCCCCTGACCGACCTCGTTGGTGCCGGGCATGTCGGTGAGGATCAGCTCGTCGCCACTGGGGCTGTGCCAGGCATAGGCGGCGATCTCGCGGGTCGTACCGCCGACGGCGCTGGTCTCCAGCACCGCTTCCGGCAGCAAGGCCTTGATCAGACTGGACTTGCCACTGCTGATCTCGCCAAAGAAGCTGACATGGATACGCCCCGCCGCCTTGCGCTGCTGCAACAGGGCCAGCTCACGGCGGACGGCAGCGATATCGATGCCGGCGGCGGCGTCTTCCTCCAGGCGTCGTTCGAGGGTCTCGCGATCCAGCGTTGCCTCGCGGGTGGTGGGGCCGGCGCGGCGGGGGCGAAGCAACCGCCACAGGGCATAGCCCCCCGCCATCAGGATGCCCAGGAGGGCCAGGCCGTAGAACCAGAAGACCCAGTCAGGCAAGCTTACCAGGCCCTGCCACACCGACAGAATCTGATCGGTCAGGGACAGCAAGACCCAGAGAATCAACAGCGTCAGCAGCGCGATCCCCAGGCCGAGGGCGATGCGGATCAGTCGGGAAGCGCTCGGCGGCGAACTCACGGGTGTTGTCTGAGGAACGGTCGGATCGGGAAGAGGACCGGCATTATACAGGTAGCCAGGCCCGTCACGGCCTGGCTACCCGGCGGGTTCGGACAGGATGTGGACCAACTCGGGATCCCGAACCCAAACCCACATCCCAGAGCCCAGAACACAGAACCTAGAACCCGGAAAGGGGGCAATGATAAATAAGACATGATTGAGACAGGACAAAACAAGGCTTGGTGAGTCGTAATTGTTCATACCCCTCGCGCACGATGAGGGTTTTGGTGGCACAAGGGGCTGACTTTCCTACTCCCTCCCCCCTGGTGGGGGAGGGTTGGGGAGAGGGGGGCTGAACGGGTACGGTGAGTCTCCTCCTCGATGAGGCGGACAACCCCAGGGCGTCGGGTATACTTTGTCTACCCGCAACACCAGCGAGATTTCTCCGTTAGCCGTGAGCCTTGTCCCTTCCTCCCCCCGCTTCTGGGAAACCACCCCGCTGAACGACATGAGCCCTGAACAGTGGGAGGAGGAGGAGACGGGTCGGATCTTCTACACCAACGTGGCCTGCAAACTCCTCGACCCGGACACCGGGACCTGTCGTAACTACGCCCATCGCTCCCGCCTGGTGCATGATTGCATTGAGCTCACTCCGGCGACCATCGCCTACCCGCGCTGGCTCCCCGCTACCTGCGCCTACCGCCTGCTGCGTCAGGGCGAACCCTTGCCCAACTGGCATCCCCTGCTCAGCGGCGACCCCGACTCCGTCCACCGCGCCGGTCATTCCGTCGCCGGGCGGGTGATTCCCCCGGATCAGGCCGGACCCTTGACTCATCACCTCATCGACTGGATCGAGTAGGCCACGTCCGGCACGGAGAGCTAGCTCCCACTCTGCCCCTGCCTATACATCGCAGGAACTGGAAATTTCAGCGAAACGCTGCTGGATGAATCCAGCGTCGGAGTCGATCAATTGCAGGCATTGCATGCGGCTTACCGCTCGGCATTTGCCGCGGGATTCATCTTGATCGGCGCGACACTCATCTTTTTCCACGGGGGGTCCGGCGGGTGCCGACAAGCCCGCATGACCGGGCGGATCATTTTCGACCACGCGATTCCATTGACGGAAATCAATGTCAACGCGGCCCTTAAATATAAGAATTTCAGCATGTTCTAGGACACTAAAGTTGCCGCGCCCGATGAAATCCGCCGCTCCCCTGTCGCTCTCCTTTTGCCCCGCCCGCCTCGACGCCATCCAGAGCGCCTCCGGCCTGATTTTGGCCCTGTTCATGTGGCTGCACATGCTCTTCGTCTCCAGCATCCTGCTGGGCAAGGACGCCTTCTGGACGGTTGCCCGCTTTTTCGAGGGCTATTTCATCTTGGGCCGGCCCTTCCCGCTCCTGGTGTCCCTGATCGTCGCGGCCATCCTGGCGCTGGTGGTGCTGCACGCCGTCCTGGCCCTGCGCAAGTTTCCCGCCGACTGGCATCAGTACCGGACCTTCTGGCGCCATGCCCACCGCTTTCCCCATAGCGACACCCGGCTGTGGCTGTTACAGGTGATCACCGGCTTCGCCCTCTTCTTCCTCGCCCCCGCCCATCTCTACCAGATGATGGCGCACCCGGAGATGATCGGCCCCTATGCCTCCGCTGACCGCGTCTGGAGCGGCCATTTCTGGCCCCTCTATCTGCTGCTGCTCGTCGCCGTGGAGTTGCATGGCGGTATCGGCCTCTATCGCCTGGCCCTCAAATGGGGCTGGTTCATGGGCAAGGACCCGGCCCGGTCCCGACAACGCATGAAGCGTGGCAAGTGGATCTTGACCGGCCTCTTCATTGGCGTCGGCCTCCTGGCACTGGGGGCCTACATCTGGATCGGCGTTCAGCATGCCGACCGGGTCGGGGAGCGCTACACCCCGGAATGGGCCGCGCCCGGGGCCGCTGATGACATTCCAGCCCAGCCAACCACGGATGTGATGGCCCCGCAGACAGGCCCGTCCCCAACTGGCAAACCTTCCCCGGCGGAGGCCCGGCCATGAAGATCCTCTACACCGACGTCCTGGTCATCGGCGGGGGTCTCGCCGGCCTGCGCACCGCGGTGGGGGTCAAGCGCCGGGGCCTGGACACCCTGATCCTGTCCCTGGTCCCGCCGAAGCGTTCCCACTCGGTGGCGGCCCAGGGGGGTATGCAGGCCAGCCTGGCCAATGGGGTCAAGAGTCTCGGCGACAACGAGGAGGTCCACTTCCAGGACACG
The DNA here is from genome assembly GCA_019136395.1 of Gammaproteobacteria bacterium. Next base: position 3,967 of record JAGVUH010000475.1, on the reverse strand, counting down.
GTGCGCGGCAGCGACTGGGGCTGCGACCAGGTGGTGGCGCGCCTCTTCACACACATGGCCCCCAAGGCGGTGCGGGAACTGGCGGCCTGGGGGGTGCCCTGGAGCCGGGAGCGCCAGGGTGAGCGCCAGGCCTTCATCAACGGCGAGGCGGTGAGCTTCCAGGTCCCGTCCCGGGCCCATGGCCTCATCGCCGCCCGTGACTTCGGCGGCACCAAGAAGTGGCGCACCTGCTACACCTCCGATGGCACCGGCCACGCCATGCTCTTCGCCGTGAGCGACCAGGCCATCGCCGCCGCCATCCCGGTCCACGAGCGCCAGGAGGCCCTGGCCCTGATCCACGACGGCGACCGCTGCCAGGGGGCGGTGGTGCGGGACCTGGTGACCGGGGATTTGCGCGCCTATCTGGCGCGAGCCATGGTCATGGCTACCGGCGGCTTCGGCCGCATCTGGGGGGTCTCCACCAACGCCATCATCAACGAGGGCATCGGCCAGGCGATCGCCCTGGAGACCGGGGTGGCGCGGCTGGCCAACCTGGAGGCGGTGCAGTTTCACCCCACCGCCATCGTCCCCGCCGGCATCCTGGTCACCGAGGGCTGCCGCGGCGACGGCGGCCTGCTGCGGGACGTGGACGGCCACCGCTTCATGCCCGACTACGAGCCGGAGAAGAAGGAACTGGCCTCCCGGGACGTGGTCTCCCGGCGCATGGCCGAGCATATGCGCAAGGGCAAGGGGGTCAAGGGGCCCTTCGGCGACCACCTGTGGCTGGACATTAGCGTCCTCGGCCGCGCCCACATCGAGAAGAACCTGCGCGAGGTCAAGGAGATTTGCCAGTACTTCCTGGGCATCGACCCGGCGGTGGATTTGATTCCCGTCCGCCCCACCCAGCATTATTCCATGGGTGGCATCCGCACCGACCATCGGGGTCAGAGCCCCTGGCTTCGGGGCCTGTTCGCCTGCGGGGAGGTTGCCTGCTGGGACCTGCACGGTTTCAACCGTCTGGGGGGCAACTCGGTGGCGGAGACGGTGGTGGCGGGGATGCTGGTGGGCGAGTACGTCGCCGACTTCTGCGACTCCCCCGCTGGCCAGATCCAGATCTCCACCGGGCTGGCGCGGGACTTCCTGCGCCGCGAACAGGCCCACCTGGAGCGCCTGCTGGCGGGGCCGGGTCAGGAGGACGCCGTCGCCATCCGCCAGGCCATGGAGCGGGTGATGACCGACCGGGTCGGCCTGTTCCGCAAGGGGCCGGACCTGGAGGCGGCGGTGACGGAGCTGCGGGAGCTGCTGGTCCGCGCCCGGCGGCTGGGGGTACGCAACCCCCACCCCGGCGCCAATCCGGAGCTGGTCCTGGCCTACCGCCTGCCACGGATGCTAAAGGTCGCCCTGGGCGCCGCCCTGGGGGCCCTGGCCCGCACCGAAAGCCGCGGCGCTCACTATCGGGAGGATTACCCGGGCCGCAACGACCGCGACTGGCTCAAGCGCACCCTGCTGCACTGGCCCGAGGGCAGCGACCTGCCGGTCCTGGACCATGAGCCCCTGGACGTCAGGGCCATGGAACTGCCACCGGGCTTCCGCGGTTACGGCGCCCGTGACATCCTCGACCATCCCGACACCGCCCACCGCCAGGCGGAGGTGGATGCCCTGCGCGGCGCTGGGGGTGAGGGGGAGACGTCCATCGCCCAGGACAATGAGGCTCAAACCCTTCAGGATAGGCTCATGCCCTTCCACCACCTGCTCCCCGCCCGTTACCAGGGCCCCAACGCCCGCAGTTCCGTGCTAAGGTCTGCTTCCCCGCCCGAGAGTGCCCCATGAGCCGTGCCCTGACCTTTCACATCTTCCGCCACACCCCAGGCAACCCGAACAGCGTCCCCCGCCTCCAGGATTACTCCCTGGAGGAGGCCCCGGGCATGACCCTCTTCATCGCCCTCAACCGCATCCGCGAGGAGCAGGACCCCAGCCTGGCCTTCGACTTCGTCTGCCGGGCCGGGGTCTGCGGCAGTTGCGCCATGGTCATCAACGGCCTGCCGGGCCTGGCCTGTCGCACCCTCACCGCCAGCCTGCCGCCCGAGATCACCCTGCTGCCTCTGCCGGTGTTCGAGCTGATTGGCGACCTGTCGGTGAACACCGGCAAATGGATGCGGGCCATGAGCGAGCGCCTGGAGACCTGGGTCCACCTCCAGGGGGAGCCGGACCTGGACGCCGTCGAGGCGCCGATGGACCCGGACCTGGCGGATGAGATCTACGAACTGGATCGATGCATCGAATGCGGCTGCTGCATCGCCGCCTGTGGCACGGCCCAAATGCGCGAGGACTTCGTCGGCGCCGTGGGCCTCAATAAGATCGCCCGCTTCCGCCTCGACCCCCGGGACCGACGCGCGGAACCGGACTATTACCGGGTCATCGGCGACGACGCCGGGGTCTTCGGCTGCATGAGCCTCCTCGGCTGCCATGACGTCTGCCCCAAGGGCCTGTCCCTCCAGACCCAGATCGCCTTCCTGCGCCGGGCCATGGTGCGCCAAGGCCTGACCGGCCCGACGCGCTGCCTGTGACGAGACTAATCCCCAGCAAAAATGTTCACACCCCCCCGGCTGCCTGGTCTGGCATAGGTAGCACAAGCCGTTGATTCGCTCGCTCCCCCCCCTAGCGGGGGAGGGTTGGGGAGAGGGGGTCCGAACGGTTACTCCCCCGCCAGCGTCTCCTCCTCGAAGCCCACCAGCTTGCGCTGCTGGCGGCTGAATTCGACCCCGATGAGGTGAATGGGTTAGATCAAACAAGTTGTTCAGCCCCAAGAACAGGCTGACCTTGCTGAACTTGCTGACCCCGGTGAGGAAGGCAAAACGAATATGCGCATCCTGGCCCTTGATGACCAAATAGAGATCGCGCAGGCCATCGCGCATCGCCCGGGCCGTCTCGGGATCGCTGATATTGTCCAGGATCGGTTTGTCATACTCGTCCACGAGCACCACCACCCGCTCACCATGACGGGCATGGGCCCCGCCGATGAGCCCGTGGAGGCGACCGGAGCGGCTGCGGTAGGGGCTGGTGACCTCAAGTCGTGCCTCGTTTTCGGCTAGCACCTCCGCGATCTTCTCGTCGAGTTCCGCCCGATTGCGCAGCACGCCCTCGGCAAAGCTCAGCCGGATCACCGGGAAACGCCGCGACCAGTCCCAGCGACTTTCGGCCTCCAGCCCCTTGAACAGCGCCTGATTGCCACTGAACAGTTCCGCCAGCGTATCCAGAAACAGCGACTTGCCGAAGCGTCGCGGGCGAGAGAGGAAGTAATGCGTGCCCTCCGCGATCAGACGCAGGGCGAAACCGGTCTTGTCGACATAGTAGCAATCCCCCTCGCGGATCTTGCGAAAGGTCTGGATACCGATGGGCAGGGAACGGCGGTTCATGGCTGCAAGCGGCGGGGCTCGACAATCAAGACAATGGCTTGGATGTTAGCATGGGCGATAAGACCCTGCCGGCGACTTGAACGAGCGGCACCCTCCTGAAAGTCAACAAAGCAGAGGCTTTGACCAGACCGACGCTGGTAGTGACAGGAGCTAACCCTTACGGATCAGGTAATACCAAGGTTCAATAGACGTTCAGCGGGTGGGAAGCCATAATTTACCGCGGTTGGAATCTTGGCCATGCGTATGATGGCGCCTTCTTCGCATTGCCCCAACCACGCAGGCGCGTCATCACCTAGGAGAAAGCAATGTTCGAGCAAGCCAAACATTTTCAGCAGATCATCGCCAAGTGCTGGGCCGATGAACACTTTAAGCAGCGCCTTCTGGCTGAACCGGCTGAAACCCTGAAGCAGGAAGGGATAAAAGTTCCCGCGGGGGTCATGGTTAAGGTTGTGGAGAACACCGCCCAGGTGGTTAATCTCGTCATACCCCAAAGACCCACGGATCTGGATGACGAAGCCTTGATCATCGCCACGGGTGGCGGTAATGGTGGAAATGCTGGCTTAGGTGGTAAT
>JAGVUH010000543.1 GCA_019136395.1 Gammaproteobacteria bacterium | reverse complement strand
CCCCTTCCGGATTCCGAAATCATCCCGTCCACCCGTGCGTGGACTTGAATGTCCCCTGCACCTGCACTGGTTGGGTCAGACTGCAGGGAAGGGGGTTTTCGGAGGGGATTCAATGTTTCCTCTGTGGCTGATTGGATGACTCGCCACCGGGAAACAATCAGAATAATGCCGGGTCTGCAATCACGGCATCAGCAGTATCACACTGACCAAATAAGAACTTAGAGCTGGAGGGAGGGACAACCCGGCATTATTCGGCACCCGGGATTATGGCTGACGGTGAGCAATAACCGCCACCGCCCGCTCAAAACCAATGCCGCACAGCGCCTGCTGCCCGCGCCCTGGCGTCAGGAACTGGTGGGCTGGCGTTCCCAACGCCACCACGAGGGCGGTGTGGGGGGACGTGAGCAGCTGCTGTTCTCCGCGCTTGCCAAACCCTCGCAACCCCTGCCCGAGGACAGTCTGATCACGCCGGTGCGTGACGCCCTTCGTGCCGTCACCGACGATGACAGCCTGGTGTTTCATCACCTGCGACACTCATGCGCCTCGTGGAGCATGCTCCGGCTGCTCGCACCGGCGTTGCCCTGGACACAGTGGCAGCGACGTATCGCCGCTCTCGACCATCCCTGGTTCGCCCCCCCGGCCTGCGCCGCGCTACGCCGCGCGATCCTGGGTGTCCGGGATGAGGCGCAGCCGGTGCGCCACCTGGGCTACGCGCTGGCGCGTCTGCTGGGTCATCAGCGGGTAGCGACCACCCTGCGCTCCTATATCCACCTCACCGGACTGATGATCCTGGGCCTGCAGACGCGGGACGGGGTGTTGGCCCTTGGCGCCGCGGAGGTGCGGGCGCTGCTCGGCCTGAACCCGACCGGCGCCGGGGAGGCGGCCGCCTATCAACGCTGGCGCCGCCTGTGGCGGCACGCCTGGTCGGACCAGCGCGGCGGGCTCGATCCGCAGCCAATCCTGCAGGCGGCCAGAGGGCATGGCCCGTATGCGGGCGCGGACTGGCCGACCACGCCAGCCGCCTCAGCCCGGGACCCACGGATCGGTCCACCCGCGGTGCGGGACACTCCCTTGAGGCTGGAACAGCTGCCAGCACTCCTGAACGCCCTGTTTCAGCCGGATCAGCTCATCGAGCAGATTGCCCGGAATTTCGCGATCGCACCACGGCTAGTCCAACGGGTTAAGGAGGCGGCCCACGCCCTCGCGGCGCAGCGTACCCGCAGCGGTAACCGCCGCTTTACCATGCCACCCCAGCCCCCGGCGCGGCGCAGCGACGGGGATGCGCTGGCGACGGTGGTGAAGTGGCTGGACACGGAAGAAGCTGTCGACTGGCCGACGATCACCGCCGGCATCCGCCTGCTGGACCGCTGCGACCCCAGTCGCGGCCATCGCATCCTGATGCAGGACGATGATGACGCGCGCCGCTTCCAGGCGCTGCTGGTGGCGCTGGGCCTCCCGCCCGGGCGCTTGAGGGCGGACCTGTATCCCCAGGCGGGGGCGGAGGCGGAGAACCGGCGGCACTGGTGTCGCTGCCTCGGCCTCCCCGCGGCCGCCATCAACCTCAAGTCGCCGGTGCGCTCGCCCGGCGCGCCCCATGGCGCCATCGCGCTCGGTGTCACCAGCCGGCGCGCCTTCAGCCGCCTGCGTCCGGGGATGGATCCGGACAGCGTCTACGACCCCGCGCGAGCCCAGCGCGCCCTCGCCGGGTTCGACACCCGGGGTCAGGATGATGCGCTTTGTTGGCAACTGGCGGACGCGGGGGAGTTGGCTGACCTGGTCTGGCTCCTGGGTTGGTTCGGCATACCGTCAGCCGCGATCACGCTGGAGCCAGAGCGCTACCGCCTGGCCGTCGTCTGCTCCCCACCCGTCGCGGGCGAAACCGGCCGGCGCGCCCGGCGTCTGCTGGCCCAGGCCAAGCCGTTTCATAATTTGCACATCGTCTCGCCGGATCCGGCGGACATTCATGCTGTCATCACGGTGCTGCTGGCCGGTGGCGTGGCGTGTGCCCTGCTCAACGTCGATTTCAGGGGCCGCTGGGAGCCAGCGGTGCTGGACGCGCTCACGCAGGATCTTGAGCGCAACTTCGGCCTGGCCAGGCACCAGTTGACGCGCACGCATCTCCAGGCGCCCACACCGACATTGAGCCTCACGGTGAACGTTGGGCGCGGGTCGGAACGAATCCGCGCCTGGTCGCTGACCTATGCACTGCTCATGGTGAGAATTTATACCGATGCTTGTCGCTAGCCACGCATGGACGCCGGTCAGACGCCGGGCTCGCGGCAACGGTCAGCGCCCGGGCGCATGGTCGGTGCGCCTTGCGCATCGAGGACGAGGACCTCAGCCACCAGGCCAAGCCCCTGTCCTGGCGACGATGGCAGCGGGCCTGCTAGTTCCCTCCAGGGGGCAACTCGCGGTTACTTGCTGGTTACTAACTGACCAGAACCGCACCCTTCCCGACAGGATCGGCTCTCCAGACCGACCAGCGCGCCATAAAGACAGACTTATCCACAGAACCAGGGGGGTAAATTTCCCCTGGGTCATGACGTACGCTGCCCGCGCTGCAGAGTAAGAAAATGCACCCCCCTGGAGGCCAGTGGCGTGGCCGGCGCCGTGGCCGGGGTGGCGGAATTGCTGCGCGCCAGCGGGCCTGCCTGCCGTCAAGGGGGCCGAGTGACATGAGCAGTTCCCCCTGGCTGTGGTTCATCGGCGGCCTGCTGCTCATCGGCGGGGAGATCGTCCTGTCGGGGGTCTACCTGCTGTGGCTCGGCCTTGACGCCTTCGTGGTCGGCGTGCTGGTGGCGGTGTTCCCTGACCTCAATTTTACCTGCCAACTGGTGAGCTTCGCCCTCGCCATGCTCGGTACCGTCAGCCTGGGTTTCGTCATCCAGCGCCGGGGCACGCCGGGGATGATGGCCTCAGGATCGTCACTGGACGTGCCAGTCAGGGTTGATCACAGGAATGCCCCCTCATCTCCGAGAAAGACGGGCAACCGCGGCGACAGGATACCCCGGACGGTCGCGTCCGGCAGGCGCCGCTGACGGTGGGACTGGTTCAGGGGGTCGCCCTCAAGGGTGGCGTGCAGGGTGCGGGGCACTGGCGCAACTCAGGCCCTCCTCCTGGGCGCGGGTGCCGCTGCGGGATCGATAATTGTGCGAAATGCTCTTTTTCGATTTTCACGCCAGAGCTCCACCTGAACGGCATTGCAGTAGCGCGTGGTGGGGTAATGCAAGGTTGGCGCGGTGGCTAGCTCTTCTTAACCCAATGTTTCTATTAAAATATGATAATTATTAGCGAGTCGCCACCTCCAGTCAGAAACTAGCGCACACTTTTCACCCGGCAGGAGTCGGCGGTTTAAACACTACATACCTCATTGAGGTCGATCGCCCCGGCACCCTGGACCGGGTCAGGGTCCAGGTGGAGCTCCGTCCCGAGTTCTTCTCCGATCGCATGGACCGCATGCAGGCCCTGCGCGAGCGCATCGCCCGGGAGATCCACACCGTCGCCGGCATCCGCGCCGAGGTGGCGCTGGTGGAGCCGCGCACCATCGAACGCTTCGCCGGCAAGGCCAAGCGGGTGGTGGACCGGCGCAACCTGAGCACCGACTGAAACCGTCGCCAAGGTGTACGCCAAGGCCGTCCGAGAAGCGGTGATCGAGACCGATCGGGAGCGGCACCTCTTTCCGGTTGCTTGTCCTTACCGTCTCGAACGGGTCCTTGACGAGGATTGGCTGCCGGAGGACTGAAGGCACCCGAGCCATTACGGGCCCCCGTGGCGGGGCAGCCCGGGCGCGCTCAGTTGGGTGTAAGGGCCTGCTCAGCCCCGGCGCGGGGGCGGAGCTGATATTGCGAAATGGGGCAAACTCAACAGAGACAGACCATGCATAACAAGCTGCCTTGACGGGTGCGGGGTGGGGGTCAATAATTCTAATGTGCGCATAAAATATATTGATCAGGATCAATAATTTTCGCCGCACCACCACCAATCAACATCCTAGAGAACAATCATGCAAGCCACCCGGCGCCAGTTCCTAAAAGTCTGCGCGGTTGGGGTGGGTTCCTCGAGCTTGACGGCACTGGGGTTCTCGCCCCAGGTGGCGTTGGCCGAGGTACGCACCTACAAGCTCGCCAGGGCCACGGAAACCCGTAACACCTGTCCCTACTGCTCCGTCAGTTGCGGCGTCCTCATCTACTCCCTTGGCGACACCTCCAAGAACGTCAAGGCCGAGATCTTCCATATCGAAGGCGACCCGGATAACCCGGTCAACCGCGGTACCCTCTGCCCCAAGGGCGCGGGCCTGGTGGACATGATCCACAGTAAGGACCGCCTGTTGGTGCCCGAGGTGCGCGAGGCCGGTACCAAGGAATGGAAGGCCATCTCCTGGGACGAGGCCCTCACCCGCATCGCCAAGCACATGAAGGCCGACCGGGACGCCAACTTCCAGACCACCAATGGCGAGGGCGTCACCGTCAACCGCTGGAACACCACCGGCTTCCTGGCCAGTTCCGCGGTCAACAACGAGGCGGGCTACCTCACCCATAAGATTCTGCGCGGACTCGGCGTCGTTACCCTCGATACCCAGGCGCGCATTTGACACGCCCCGACGGTGGCCAGTCTGGCTCCGACGTTTGGGCGTGGTTCGATGACCAACCATTGGGTTGATCTCAAGAACGCCGATCTGATCCTGGTCATGGGCGGCAACGCGGCCGAGGCCCACCCCTGTGGTTTCAAGTGGGTGATCGAGGCCAAGGCCAGTCGCAAGGCCAAACTCGTGGTGGTGGACCCGCGCTACAACCGCTCCGCCGCCGTTTCCGACTTCTACGCGCCGATCCGCTCCGGCAGCGATATCGCCTTCCTGGGCGGGGTCATCAACTACCTGCTAAGCCACGACAAGATCCATCACGATTACGTCAAGGCCTACACCAATGCCAGCTTCCTGATCAACGAGGACTTCGGTTTCAAGGATGGGCTTTTCACGGGTTATGACGCCGCCAAGCGCAAGTACAGCGACGCGACCTGGCAGTACCTGAAGGACGAGGAAGGCTTCGCCAAGGTCGATGAGACCCTGGAAAGCCCCAACTGCGTCTTCCAGATCATGAAGCGCCATTACGAGCCCTACACGCCGGCCATGGTGAGCAAGGTCTGCGGCACCTCGGAGCAGGATTTTCTCAAGATCTGCGAACTGATCGCCGAGACCGCGGCCCCCGACCGGACCATGACCATCTGCTACGCCCTGGGCTGGACCCAGCACAGCGTGGGCTCGCAGAACATCCGCACCATGGCCATGATCCAGCTCCTGCTCGGCAACATGGGCATGGCCGGCGGCGGCATCAACGCCCTGCGCGGGCATGCCAACGTCCAGGGCATCACCGACCAGTGCCTCTATTCCGACAACCTGCCGGGGTACCTGGGCGCGCCCACGGATGCCGACAAGGATCGGGCGATCTATCTCGAGAAGCGCACCCCCAAGGCCCTGCGGCCGGGGCAGATGAACTTCCCGCAGAACTTCCCCAAGTGGTTCACCAGTCTGTGCAAGGCCTTCTATGGCACGGCGGCCACGGCGGAGAACGACTTCCGCTACGACTGGCTGCCGAAGAAGGACAAGGCCTATGACGTCCTGGCCATGTTCGAGCAGATGTACCGCGGCAAGATGAACGGCTTCTTCTGCCAGGGCTTCAATCCCCTGGCCTCGGTGCCGGACAAGGCGCGGGTGGCGGAAGGGCTGGCCAAGCTCAAGTACCTGGTCGTCATGGACCCCCTGGCCACCGAGACCAGTGAGTTCTGGAAGAACTATGGCGAGTTCAACGACGTGGACCCGGCCAAGATCCAGACCGAGGTCTTCCGCCTGCCCGCGACCCTTTTCGCCGAGGACGATGGCACCTTCACCAACTCGGGACGCGTCATCCAGTGGCACTGGAAGGCGGCGGAGGGACCGGGCGAGGCCAAGGGCGACATCGAGATCATGGCCAGCCTCTTCACCAAGCTGAAAGGTCTCTATGCCAGCGAGGGCGGCGCCTTCCCGGATGCCATCCAGGGGCTGGCCTGGCCCTACGTGATCCCCAATCGGCCGCATCCGGAGGAGTTGGCGAAGGAGATCTCGGGCAAGGCCCTCGGAGATGTCCTGGATCCCAAGGACGCGACCAAGGTCTTGGCCAAGGCCGGGGAGCAGTTGAGCACCTTCGCCCACCTGCGCGACGACGGCAGCACCGCCTCCGGTAACTGGATTTACTGCGGCATGTGGTCCCAGGCCGGCAACCTGACGGCCCGCCGCGATCCCAGCGACCCGAGCGGTCTGGGCCAGACCCTCAACTGGGGTTACGCCTGGCCGGCCAACCGCCGCATCATCTACAACCGCGCCTCCTGCGACCTGGCGGGCAAGCCCTGGGATCCCAGCCGCGCCGTGATCAAGTGGCTGGGGGACAAGTGGGGCGGCAACGACGTGCCGGACATGCGACCGGATGCCAAGCCGGATGAGGGGGTCATGCCCTTCATCATGAACCCGGAAGGCGTGGCCCGGCTCTTTACCCCCGCGCGCATGGCCGAGGGACCCCTGCCGGTGCACTACGAGCCCTTCGAGTCGCCGCTGGAGACCAACCCCATGCAGCCCGACAACCCGGCGGCCAAAAGCAATCCGGTCGCGCGGCTCTTCGAGGGCATCACCGACACCTTCGGCACCGCCAAGGAGTTCCCCTACGTGGGCACCACCTACCGGGTGACGGAGCACTTCCACTACTGGACCAAGCACGCCCAGCTCAATGCCGTCACCCAGCCGGAGGCCTTCGTCGAGATCGGCGAGGAACTGGCGCGGGAGAAGAACATTGCCGCGGGCGACAAGGTGCGGCTGCGCTCCAAGCGCGGTCAGGTCATCGCCAAGGCGGTGGTGACCAAGCGCATCCGGGCTCTGGACGTGGATGGGAAAAAGGTGCACACCATCGGCATCCCGATCCATTGGGGGTTCAAGGGGGTGACCAAGCCGGGTTACCTGGCCAACAACCTCACCCCCTTCGTCGGCGACGCCAATTCCCAGACGCCCGAGTTCAAGGCGTTCCTGGTGAACATCGAGAAGGTCTAGGGAGGTTGCCATGTCATTACAGTCGCTTGATATAAGGCGGCGCTCGGCGACCACCACCGAGATGCCCCAGGTGCGCGAGACCCTCGAGGTGGCCAAGCTCATCGATATCTCCCAATGTATCGGGTGCAAGGCCTGCCAGGTGGCGTGCGGCGAGTGGAACGACCTGCGCGCGGACGTCGGGACTAACTTCGGGGTCTATACCAATCCGGCCGATCTGGGGCCGGAGACCTGGACCCTGATGCGCTTCAGCGAGGTGGAGGTCAAGGGCCGTCTGGAGTGGCTGATCCGCAAGGACGGGTGCATGCACTGCGGCGACCCTGGTTGCCTCAAGGCCTGCCCCGCCCCTGGGGCCATCATCCAGCGCGCCAACGGCATCGTGGACTTCCAGCAGGAGCACTGCATCGGCTGCACCTACTGCCTCACCGGCTGCCCCTTCAATATCCCCCGCTTCGGCGCGGTGGACAAGAAGGCCTACAAGTGCAGCCTCTGTTCGGATCGGGTGGAGGTGGGTCAGGCCCCGGCCTGCGCCAAGGCCTGCCCCACCGGCGCCATCCGCTTCGGCAGCAAGGCGGACATGCTCGCGCACGCCCAGAAACGGGTCGCCGACCTCAAGGAACGGGGCTACGCCCAGGCCGGGGTCTATGATCCCCCGGGGGTGGGCGGGACCCACGTGGTCTATGTCCTGCCCCACGCGGATCAGCCCGGGCTCTACGATGGCCTGCCCAAGGACCCGACCATCAGTCCGCAGGTGGAGATCTGGAAGGGCATCGCCAAGCCGCTGACCATCGCCGGCATGGCGGCCGTGGTCCTCGCCAGCCTCTACCACTACGTGACCAAAGGTCCCAATGAGGTCTCCAAGGAACTGGAGAAGGAGGAAAATTCATGATCCGCGATCCCAACGACCTGGTCCGTTACACGGCCTCGCAGCGCTCCAACCATTGGACGGTGGGGATCAGCTTCATCCTCCTCGCCCTCTCCGGCCTGGCCTTCTTCCACCCGGCCTTCTGGCCTTTGACCCAACTCTTTGGCGGCGGCACCTGGACGCGCATCCTCCATCCCTATTTCGGGGTGTTGATGACCTTGTCCTTCCTGATCCTGGGGATACGCTTCTTCAAGCTCAACCTCATGGGCAAGGTGGACTTCCAGTGGCTGGGCCGCATCGGCGAGATGATCGACGGCGACGACCACAACATGCCCGAGCAGGGCAAGTACAACGGCGGCCAGAAGCTCCTCTACTGGCTGCTGTGGCTGTGCGTCCTGGCCCTGGCCGGTTCCGGCGTCGTCCTCTGGCGCGACTGGTTCCAGTTCCCGGTGGAGTTCGTGCGCTGGGCGGCGGTGGTGCATGCGGCCACCGCGGCGCTGATGATCATCCTCATCTTCGTCCACGCCTACGCCGCCATCTGGACTAAGGGCACCATCCGCGCCATGTGGTACGGCCGGGTCACCCGTGCCTGGGCCAAGCAGCACCATCGCGCCTGGTTCCGGCAGATGACCGGGGAATGAGTAACCCTGGGCCCTAATCAGCGGTTCGACTCAGCTGTGGGGACCCGGGAATGGGTCCCCTGTTCGCCGGGCGGCAACCTCGCCGCCCGGTTTTTGTTTTCTCCCAAAAGGACGGCAAGTCCCAGAGAGCCAGATCACCAGTGACCAGCCCCATGGATATTCCTATCCCGGCCGATCCCTCCGGCATGAACCCCAGCAGCGGGGATTACCCCCGGCTGCGCCTGCCCGGCGGCCGCCTATTCACCGAGCGCGCCAACCGGCTGCGCCAACTGGCCCAGGGTCACAGTCTGGGTGAGTTCCTCTTGTTTTCCGCCAACCTGGCGGATGCGCAGCAGGCGCTGTTTGACACTTACCCGGACATCCCCCTGCCCGATCTTGCCTTTCTGCAACGCTGCCAGGAGCATGGCATGGCGCCCCTGGCCCCGGCGGGCTGGGCGCTGGACCCGAGCTGGCGCCTGGTCTTGGCGCGGCTGGTGGCGCACATCCAACAAGATCCCGCCCTGCCCCCCATGGCCCAGGCCGCCCTGAGGCGCCTCGCCCAGGCGCCCGCGATAGGAGCCGGGACCAAGGTGACGGCTGAGTTAGGGAAGGTCACTCAGACGGAGACTCCCTCCCTACCCCTGGCGTTTGAGGAGGAGGGTGATCAGGAGGATGGGGATCAGCCCTTGACCGATGCGGCGCTAGCCGCCCCGGACTGGACCGAGTCCCAAGCCCGACTCATCCTTGATGACGATATCACTGGCCTCGACCTGGCCACCGCCCCTTTCATCGGTGCCGCCCTGCAGGTCCACTGGACCCGGCTGGCCGCCCATCTGACGCCGGACCAGGTCGCTCCGCCCGCCAATCAGGCCCTCTGTCCGGTATGCGGCTCGCCGCCGGTGGCCGCCGTTATCCACGCCGGGGTCGAGGATGCCGGCCTGCGTTATCTCCACTGCGCCCTGTGCAACAGCCAATGGCATCGGGTGCGGGCGGAGTGCAGCCAGTGCGGCAACGACCGCGACTTGGGTTATTACTATATGGAGGGGCGCCAGGACGATCCGGTGAGCGCCGAGGCTTGCCCGGCCTGCCAGGGCTACCTCAAGATCTGCCGCCTCGACAAGGACCACCTGGCGGAGCCCTTGGCCGACGACCTGGCCAGCCTGACCTTGGACCTCCTGCTGGGCGAGGAAGGCTTCGCCCGCGCCGGCCTCAATCTGTTGCTATGGCAGGGTACTGAAACCGCCGAGGGTGGCCAGAGTCGGTTTCAAGAGATGCTATGACCCCGAGGGATAGGACATCGGTAAACCCGCACCCTGGTCAAGGACCAGCCTTCTGGCGTCCACCCAGCGTAGATCTCATCCTGCGCTGGCCAGGCGTGCAAAGCCTGATCGCGGCTCATGGGCGGGAGTCGGTAGTTACAACCGTCCGCGAGCTTCTGGCTGAGGCCCGCGCCAAGTGGGCTCGCAAGCCGGTGACCGAGGCCACGTTGGACGAGGCCAATCTGGCCGATAAATCCTTGGACGAGCCTTCTCTGGCCAGGGAGCCAATGGACGAGGCCAGCCTGGTCCCCCAACTCGCCGCCCGCCTCACCGCGCGACTGGCCCCGCGCCTGCGGCCCGTCTTCAACCTCACCGGCACCGTGCTGCATACCAACCTAGGCCGGGCGCCCCTGCCGGAGGAGGCCATCCAGGCCCTGGTCACCGCCGCCCGCGAGGCCTGCGCCCTGGAATACGACCTGGATTCGGGTGGGCGCGGTGACCGTGACGACCTGGTCGCCGACCTGCTACGGGAACTCACCGGTGCCGAGGCCGCCACGGTGGTCAACAACAATGCCGCCGGCGTCTTCCTGCTGCTCAACTCCCTGGCGCGCAAGAAGCAGGTCATCGTCTCCCGGGGCGAGCTCGTCGAGATCGGCGGCGCCTTCCGCATCCCCGACATCATGCGGAGCGCCGGCGCCCGGCTCGTCGAGGTCGGCACCACCAACCGCACCCATCGGCGGGACTTCGCCGCCGCCATTGGCCCGCGCACCGCCCTGCTGATGAAGGTCCATGCCAGCAACTACGCCATCCAGGGCTTCACTCAGGCCGTGCCGGAGGCGGAACTGGCCAACCTGGCCCATGAGCGGGGTCTGCCTTTCGTCGTCGATCTGGGCTCCGGCGCCCTGGCCAACCTGGAGCGCTGGGGCCTGCCGCACGAACCGACCCCCCGGGAGACCCTCGCCGCCGGCGCCGATCTGGTGGCCTTCTCCGGCGACAAGCTCCTCGGCGGCCCCCAGGCCGGGCTGCTGGTGGGGCGCAAGGACCTCATTGCCGCGATCAAGCTCAACCCCCTCAAACGCGCCCTGCGGCTGGGCAAGATCAGCCTCGCCGCCCTGGAGGCGGTGCTGCGCCTCTATCGGGATCCGGACCGCCTCGCCGAGCGCCTCACCACCCTGCGGCTGCTCAGCCGCCCCCAAGAGGACATCGCCGCCCTGGCGACGCGTCTGCTACCCGCCCTCCGGCAAGCCCTGGCGAACTGGCCAGTGGTTGTCAGCGCCGAGCCCGTCCTGAGCCAGATCGGCAGCGGCTCCCTGCCCGTCGATCGGCTGCCGAGTCAGGCTCTGGTGATCCGGCCCCAGGGCACCCGCGCCGGGGTGCTGCACGCGCTCCAAGCCGCCTTGCGGGGCCTGCCCCGACCCATCATCGGCCGCATCGCCGAGGATGCCCTGCGCCTGGATCTGCGCTGTCTGGAGGACGAGGCGGGATTTCGGGAGCAGTTGCGTTTGCTGGTTGGGATTCAACCGGCCGGTGTGGTGGCGGCGGGAGTTCCCGCTAAGCCTGCCCTGGGCGAAGACGATGCCCGGGGCCTGGTTGTCACCGTTGATGCCGAGTCAGGGGAGGGCTCGCATCACACCACCAGTGCCACCCTCGCTGAAAGTCCTCCGGTCGCTGCTGATGCCCAATTCGCCGGCACCGTGCAACTCGTCACCGAGGGCGGCGCGACAGGCCCGATCAGCCGAGGCGGCCCGGGGGCGGCTGAGCCAGGGGCGCGGCCATGATCATCGGGACCGCCGGCCATATCGACCACGGCAAGACCGCCCTGGTGCGCGCCCTCACCGGCGTCGACACCGACCGCCTGCCGGAGGAGAAGGCCCGCGGCATCACCCTCGACCTGGGCTATGCCTACCAGCCCTTGCCCTCTGGCGAGGTCCTGGGCTTCATCGATGTCCCCGGCCACGAAAAGCTGGTCCACACCATGGTGGCCGGGGCTACGGGGATCGACTTCGTCCTGCTGGTGGTGGCCGCCGACGATGGCCCCATGCCCCAGACCCGCGAGCACCTGCAGGTCCTGGATCTGCTGGGTCTGGACCAGGGGGCCGTCGCCCTGACCAAAATCGACCGGGTAAGCCCGGAACGGCGGTGGGCGGCTGAGGCCGAGGTGGCCGCCCTCCTCGCCGGGTCCGCGCTGGCCGGCCAGCCGCTCTTCCCGGTCAGCGCCCTCACCGGCGAGGGCGTCGCCGCCTTGCAAGACCATCTGGCCGCGGTAGTGGCTCAGGTGAGAAAGCACAGTCCAGGCCGCTGCCGGCTGGCCATCGACCGCAGTTTCACCCTCACCGGCATCGGCACCCTGGTCACCGGCACCCTCTACAGCGGGGAGGTGCGGGCCGGCGACCGGCTGCTGCTCGCTCCCGCCGGCTGCGAGGTGCGGGTGCGGGGCCTGCGCGCCCAGGACCGGCCCGTGGCGGTTGGCATGGCGGGCCAGCGCTGCGCCCTGCAACTGGCGGGGCATGATCTCCACGCCGGGGACATCCGCCGGGGCGACTGGGTCCTCGATCCGGCGCTGAATTTCCCCACCGACCGCCTCTCGGTCGCGGTGCGGCTCCTGGCCACGGAGGAGCGGCCCCTGCGCCACTGGACCCCCGTGCATCTGCACCTGGGCGCCGCCCATGTCATGGCCCGGGTGGGCCTGCTGGAGGGGGAGAGCCTGGCGCCGGGCCAGGAGGGCCTGGCGGATCTGGTCCTGGAGCGACCCATCGCCGCCCTCAACGGCGATCGTTGCATCCTCCGCGACCAATCCGCCCGCCGCACCCTGGGCGGGGCGCGGGTACTCGACCTGGCGCCGCCCAATCGCGGCCGACGCAAGCCCCAGCGCCGGGCCTGGCTGGGTGCCTTCACCGGCCAGCCGCCCCTGGCGGCCCTCCCAACCGCCCTGGCGCAGGCCCCGCTGGGACTGGACGTGACGCGCTTCATCGCCCAGTGGAACCTGGACCCCGGGACCGAGACGGTCATCACCGCCTTGCCCGATACCCTGGCCCTGAGCACGCCCGCCGGCCCGATGCTCTTCACGGCCGACCAGTGGCGCCAGTGGCGCGAGCGGGTGCTGGCGGTACTGGCGGCGGAGCACGCCCGCGCCCCGGACTACCTGGGCCCGGATCGTGAGCGCCTGCGCCGTCTGGCCGCGCCCAACCTGGCGCGCCCCCTCTTCGGCCCCCTGGTGGACGGCCTCATCGCCGATGGCGCCGTCGTCCGCACCGGCCCCTGGCTGCACCTTCCCAGTCACGAACTGCGGCTGACGGCCGAGGAGGAGGCCCTCTGGCGCACCGCCATCGCCCCGCGCCTGGCGGAGACCCCCTTCAACCCGCCCCGGGTGCGTGACCTGGCCCGTAGCCTGGATCGGGAAGAGGACCAGGTGCGTCGCTTACTCAAGCGCTTGGTGGGCCTCGGGGAGGTCTTTCTGGTCGCCCAGGACCACTACTTCACCCGAAAGGCCGTGGCCCGGCTGGCGGCCATCGCCGCCGACTTGGCGGAGCGGGACGGCGCCGCTCGGGCCGCCCCCTTCCGCGACCGCATCGGCACCGGGCGTAAGGTGGCCATCCAGATCCTCGAATTCCTCGACCGCCTCGGGTACACCCGCCGCATCGGCGATGACCATCGCGTCTTTCGGGACAGCCTGCTGGACCTGGAGGCGCCCAGCGGGGACAATCCACCTTGATGCGGCGAACAACTGGAAGGGCATCGCTATCCGGTGAGGCGGCCGGTCTTCAAAACCGGTTGGGGCCGTCAGACGGTCCTGGGTGGGTTCGACTCCCACGCCCTTCCGCCACTTTAAAACAATAGCTTACTCCCATACCCATTCCCCGCCGGTCTGCCCAAGTCGCCTGATATTGCCCCTATCCTGTGCTGTTACGGGTAGCTATTTTGCCACCCGTCCTGTCAATCCCCCTTAGTTGTATCCAAGGGAGCCCGCCTGGCCCGGAACCCCAGGCTGTTTGCTGACTTAAACCAGGACCCACCCATGATCGAGGAAACCATGACTGAGGAAGCTGCCGCCCCGGCCGTACCCCGCCTGACCACCCTGACTCACGGCGGCGGCTGCGGCTGCAAGATCGCCCCCAAGGTACTGGAGGAGGCCCTCAAGGGGCTGTCCATCGGCTTCGAGCACCCAGACCTGATGGTGGGCAGCGCCACCGCCGACGACGCCGCGGTGTTCCGCCTCAATGACCGCCAGGCCCTGGTGGCCACCACCGATTTCTTCATGCCCATCGTCGACGATCCGACGGACTTTGGCCGCATCGCCGCCACCAATGCCATCTCCGATGTCTACGCCATGGGTGGCACCCCCATCCTGGCCCTGGCCATCGTCGGCATGCCCGTGAACACCCTACCCATCAGCGTGGTGCGGGAGATCATGGCTGGGGGCGCCACCGTCTGCCGGGATGCCGGCATTCCCCTGGCCGGGGGCCACTCCATCGATTCCCCCGAGCCCATCTACGGCCTGGCGGTCATGGGTCTGGTGTCCCCGGAGCGGGTCAAGCGCAACGACGGCGCCCAAGCCGGCGATGCGCTCATCCTCGGCAAGCCCCTGGGGGTCGGCATCCTCAGTGCCGCCCTCAAGCAGGGCAAACTCGACGCCCCGGGCTATGCCGCCATGCTGGCCACCACCACCCAGCTCAACAAGGTCGGCATGACCCTCGGGGCCATGGACGGCGTCCATGCCATGACCGACGTCACCGGCTTCGGCCTGCTGGGCCATCTGCTGGAGATCTGCCGCGCCTCACGGGTCGCCGCTTGCCTCGACTGGGCGAACATCCCGCGGCTGGCGGCAGCCTTGCCCTTCCTCGAGGTCGGGGTGGGACCGGGGGCCATCGACCGCAACTGGGCTAGCTACGGCGCCGAGGTCACGCTCGACCCTGGCCTGCCGGATACGGCGCGGCGCCTGCTATGCGACCCCCAGACCAGCGGCGGCCTGCTGGTCGCCTGCAACCCGGAACAGGAAGCGGCCGTGCTGGCGGCCTACCAAGCGGCGGGCTTCGGCCAGGCGGTCCGCATCGGCACCCTGGAGGCCGGTACCCCCGGCATCCGGGTCGCATGAAATTTGGCGAGAATGATCACCACCTGGGACTAACGCCATCTTTCATCATCAGGGGTGCGAGGGAGAATCCGGATGACGGTTGGCGTGAAACACACCAACGGAGCCTTTCATCTGCTGGGGTGTGGCTTACCCCATCATGACAGTTAGTGTGAAAGCCACGGCATAGTCTTTCATCATGCAGGGGTGGGGCGCACCCCTGATGACGGTTTGCGCGGCCAGGCCCGAGACCGCGCGTCCGCTGGCACTTGAGCTGGTGAATACGGGCACCAAATTGATTTGTTCACAAAAACAACACCACCAACAAAGCGAGGAAGACTCCACATGATCTACGCCAATCCGAACACCCCCGGCGCCGTCGTCAACTTCCGCGACCGTTACGACAACTTCATTGGTGGCCAATGGGTGCCCCCGGTCAAGGGTCAGTATTTCGACAATGTCTCGCCGGTCAACGGCCAGGCCTTCTGCCAGGTCGCCCGGTCCTCCGACGAAGACATCGAGCTGGCCCTGGACGCCGCCCATGCCGCCAAGGCCGCCTGGGGCGCCACCTCGGTGACCGCCCGCGCCAATATCCTGCTCAAGATCGCCGATCGCCTGGAGGCCAACCTGGAGATGCTGGCGGTGGCCGAGACCTGGGACAACGGCAAGGCGGTGCGCGAGACCCTCAATGCCGACGTGCCCCTGGTGGTGGACCATTTCCGCTACTTCGCCGGCTGCCTCCGCGCCCAGGAGGGCACCATCGGCGAGATCGACGGCCACACCGTCGCCTATCACTACCATGAGCCCCTGGGCGTGGTCGGCCAGATCATCCCCTGGAACTTCCCCATGCTCATGGCCGCCTGGAAGCTGGCCCCGGCCCTGGCCGCCGGCAACTGCGTCGTGCTCAAGCCCGCCGAGCAGACCCCGGCCTCCATCCTGGTCCTGGTCGAACTGATCGCCGACCTGCTGCCGGCCGGCGTCCTGAATATCGTCAACGGCTTTGGCACCGAGGCCGGCAAGGCCCTGGCCACCAGCAAGCGCATCGCCAAGATCGCCTTCACCGGCTCCACCCCGGTGGGCGCCCTGATCATGAAGTATGCCGCCGACAACATCATCCCCTCCACGGTGGAACTGGGCGGCAAGTCGCCGAACATCTACTTCGCCGACGTCCTGGACCGGGAGCCGGAATTCGTCAGTAAGTGCGTCGAGGGCGCGGTCCTGGCCTTCTTCAATCAGGGCGAGGTCTGCACCTGCCCCTCGCGCCTGCTCATCCAGGAGTCCATCTACGACCGCTTCATCGACCTGGTCATTGAACGCGCCAAGCAGATCAAGCGCGGCAACCCCCTGGACACCGAGGTCATGGTCGGCGCCCAGGCCTCCCAGGAGCAGTACGACAAGATCCTGGACTACATCAAGATCGGCCGGGAGGAGGGCGCCAAGGTGCTGATCGGCGGCGAGGCCGAGGCCCTGAGCGGCGAGCTGGGCAAGGGCTATTACATCCAGCCGACCCTCCTCAAGGGTACTAACGACATGCGCGTCTTCCAGGAGGAGATCTTCGGCCCCGTGGTCTCGGTGACCACCTTCAAGGATGAGGCCGAGGCGGTGGCCATCGCCAACGACACCGAGTTCGGCCTGGGCGCCGGCGTCTGGACCCGCGACATGAACCTGGCCTACCGCATGGGTCGCGCCATCCAGGCCGGTCGTGTCTGGACCAACTGCTACCACCACTACCCGGCCCACGCCGCCTTTGGCGGCTACAAGAAGTCTGGCGTCGGTCGTGAGACCCACAAGATGATGCTCGGTCACTACCAGCAGACCAAGAACCTGCTGGTGAGTTACGACGTCAATCCGCTCGGCTTCTTCTAACCGCCCGCCCCGGGAACTCAGCCCGGGCCAGCCGTCACACCGGCGGCTGGCCGCCCGGCGGTGTCCCCGGTCCACCTCGTCAGCAACCGCTCGCGGGGAGGCTTGATGCCTGATTCGTGGCGCGTAACGCTATACCGAATCCCAGAAGGAGAGGCTGCAGAGCAGGCTGGAGCTGGATCGACCTGGGGAAGGTTTCACTAAGCCATTAGAGTAGGAGATAGACAGATTCCGTCAAGCACCATAATTACGGATTCTGTCTAATTCACTGTTGAACTCGAGCTCCCCGCATCCAAAGGAAATAGCAGCATGAACGACGAAATTTTACACTGGGCTTCCGATCAGTACTGGATACGCGCACTTGATGCCTACCACGAACTAAGAAATGACGGCCAGGATTCGATACATATCGATCTACGCACTCTAGAGGAGAGCCTCTTTAACGGAGATGGTCCCGCCTACAAATTAATGGATGCGATGTGCTCGGTAAAAGAACTCGAGGGGCATGAAGGTTTCAGAGGCGCTCCACGTCTGGTCTTGGCTTTGCTCTCAATACTGAACGAACAATGTTCTAATCACCAAGGCCTTTAGAGAAAATCGCGAAGAAAATGTAGTGCCTTCACTTTAGATACCCAGAGCCTTTACACGTTACGACCCACCATGCAACCGACAAAAGTTACTGAACGTATTAAAGCGAAAGCATTGGAACTTCTCGAGCAGTACCCTGAAGGTCTGCGGTATTCAGAACTACATGCGAAGATTCTGGAGGCTGATGGGGCGTTCAAGCCCAATACGATTAACGGCTGCATTTGGAATCTCGACGCTATCTACCCGGATTCGGTGTACAAACCGTCAAAAGGGCTCTTCCGCCTGTTAAAGAATAAGCCAACCGATACGGACGTTCTCATTCCATCGATTGTTGCAGCTGTCGCCGCCAGCAAAGTGAAAGAGGAGGACTTCTACGCGCCCTTCGCTGATTGGCTTAAAAATGAGATTGAAGATGTAACCCACGCTATTCCGCTTGGCGGCAACAAGTTCAAAGACAAATGGGGAACACCTGACGTCATCGGAAAGCGAGAGTCCATGCGTAGTGACATTATCAAAGGCCCGACTGAAATTGTTTCCGCTGAAATCAAGACTGAGACATTCCAACTCGTTACAGCCTTTGGTCAAGCATGCGCGTACAAACTGTTCAGCCATCGGGTCTATCTCGTGATTCCTCGCCAGTCTCAGAAGGAGGAAATTTCGCGGCTCGACTCCCTATGCCAGATATTCGGAATCGGCTTGGTTACATTCGACGCCGAGACCCCCTCAACCCCCGACTTCCGAATCCAAGTGCGTCCGGCCCGGCATGAGCCTGGCCTGTTCTATACAAACAAGAACATGGCGCTTATCGAAAGGGATTTGTTCTCGTGAGTCCTAACACTGCGCTCCAGGGGCGCTGCGCGATAAAGCCGCGCAGCGCCCCTGAGCTTCGACGTTAGCCATCCATTTTATGGTGTGATTATGAATGCAATTGTGGAAGATATAAAAAAACTGTCCGTTTCCGAGCGGATTCAGCTTGTGGAAGATATATGGAACAGTATTCCTCCATTTTCTTTAGAGCTTTCCGCAAAAGAGCGGGATGAGCTTTATCGACGGTATGCCGCACATCAGGCTGACCCCTCCACGGGTATTTCGTGGTCACAGGTGCGGGCAAAGATTTTTTCAGAGCCGCGGCATTGATGGAAATTATATTCAGACCGGAAGCCGAAGCGGAGATTCTGGAAGCACAGGCATGGTACGAGTCGCGCTCCCCAGGATTGGGCTTTGAATTTGCACGGGCGGTTGAAGTTGCAGTGGAATCCGCATTAAGAATGCCGCTTGCATATCCAAAAATTGAAGGTGAATTTCGGCACATTCTTTTGAGCCGTTTTCCTTATTCTGTTATTTACCGTCCTTCTGAATCGGAGCTTGTTGTTGTGTCGTGCTTTCATCACAAACGCAAACCTGGCTCTTGGTCTGGAACCGTCGGCTAACTTGTCGCTCAAGGCCGACCACCCGCCGTCGGTTTTTTTTTGGGTTGATTTTAGGTCTGTGGCGGGTGTGTCGGCTTAGCTCAGGCGTTAGCGACTTCGGTCACCGCGCGTCCCCGCTCCGGCAGAACTATCGCGTTGATGCGGTATGCCTCGCGCACGTTCCGCGTCTGGCGGTGGGCCAAGGATTAGCGCTCATCTCCCAGCTCGCGGCCACTCCCACCAGATCAGCTTCCGATACCTATGCCTGGATTTGGTGGGTTGACGAGGCGCCGCGACTTCCCAAGAAAACCCGTCCGTGGAGCGACGGGCAACACACGTCGAGCGTCGCCGCGCACTTGGGCTGATTGCGTAATTAATGAAATATAAATATAAGCATAATGCTTTTTAGTTAATTTCCGCTTGCCCGTCGGGTCCAATTGACAAATATCAATCAAATGTGAAATACATGGCCGGCCATCCCGATAAAATCACCCCGGATGAGCTTCAACCGACTGCCCGGCGAGGCCCCGATTCCCGCGGGCCCCCACTAAAAGGATTTTAGAATCAGAATAATAAAATCTTCCGCCTGCTGCGGTTGGGGGGTGGAAAGGAGGGTGAATTACTCGGTTGACACCCCCTTTGTGGACCAACACTATTCGGCTAGCGAATCACAGAATGTTCGCCCACCAAAGGGGAATAGCCGATGCCGACCACCGAGACCTTTTATGGGGTCATGCGGAGCCAGGGGATCACCCGCCGCAGTTTCCTCAAATTCTGTAGCCTCACCGCTACCGCCCTGGGACTGGGGCCCGCCGCCACGACCCAGTTGGTGCATGCCATGGAAACCAAGCCGCGTATCCCGGTGATCTGGCTCCATGGCCTGGAGTGTACCTGCTGCTCGGAATCCTTCATCCGCTCCGCTCATCCCCTGGTCAAGGATGTGGTGCTGTCGATGATCTCCCTCGATTACGACGACACCATCATGGCGGCCTCCGGCCATCAGGCCGAGGCGATCCTCCACGAGATCCGTAGCAAGTACAAAGGCAACTACATCCTGGCGGTGGAGGGCAATCCGCCCCTCAATCAGGACGGCATGTCCTGCATCATCGCCGGCCGGCCCTTCCTCGAACAGCTCAAGGAGATGGCGGCGGACTGCAAGGCGATCATCTCCTGGGGCTCCTGCGCCTCCTGGGGTTGCGTGCAGGCGGCCCATCCCAACCCCACCCGGGCGGTGCCGGTCCACAAGGTCATCCACGACAAGCCGATCATCAAGGTCCCGGGCTGCCCGCCCATCGCCGAGGTCATGACGGCGGTGGTCGCCTATATGCTGACCTTCGATCGCATCCCCGAGCTCGACCGCCAGGGCCGGCCGAAGATGTTTTACGGCCAGCGCATCCACGACAAGTGCTACCGCCGGCCCCACTTCGACGCCGGTCAGTATGTCGAGTCCTGGGACGACGAGGGGGCGCGCCGCGGCTACTGCCTCTACAAGATGGGCTGCAAGGGCCCGACCACCTACAACGCCTGCTCCACCGTGCGCTGGAACGACGGCGTCTCCTTCCCCATTCAGTCCGGCCACGGCTGTATCGGCTGCTCCGAGGACGGTTTCTGGGACAAGGGCAGTTTCTACGACCATGTGACCGACACCCGGGTCTTCGATATCGAGGCCAATGCCGATCGCGTTGGCATGGCCGCGGCCGGGGTGGTGGGGGCCGCGATTGTCGCCCACGCGGCGGTGACCGCCATCAAACGCGGCCGCCAACCGGCCGAGGTCGCCGCCAGCGGCCCGGTCGGCACCGGTGGCAGCGTGCAGGATCAGGCCCAGCAGCAACAAGGTGAGCGTTCATGAGCATCCAGACCCCCAACGGCTTCACCCTGGACAACTCCGGCAGACGGGTCGTGGTCGACCCGGTGACTCGCATCGAGGGTCACATGCGCTGCGAGGTGAACCTGGACGAGAACAACGTCATCCGCAACGCCGTGTCCACCGGCACCATGTGGCGCGGGCTGGAGGTCATCCTCAAGGGCCGCGACCCGCGCGATGCCTGGGCCTTCACCGAGCGCATCTGTGGCGTCTGCACCGGTACCCATGCCTTGACCAGCGTGCGGGCGGTGGAGGACGCCCTTGGCATCCAGATCCCCGAGAATGCCAACTCCATCCGCAACCTCATGCAGTTGACCCTCCAGGCCCATGATCACCTGGTGCACTTCTATCATCTGCATGCCCTGGACTGGGTGGACGTGGTCTCGGCCCTGCGGGCGGACCCCAAGGCGACCTCCGACCTGGCCCAGTCCATCTCCCCCTGGCCCCTGTCCTCGCCGGGCTATTTTCGGGATATCCAGAACCGGCTCAAGCGCTTCGTGGAGTCCGGCCAGCTCGGCCCCTTCATGAACGGTTACTGGGGCAATCCCGCCTACAAGTTGCCCCCCGAAGCCAACCTGATGGCGGTGACCCATTACCTGGAGGCCCTCGACTTCCAGAAGGAGATCGTCAAGATCCACACCGTCTATGGTGGCAAGAACCCCCACCCCAACTGGCTGGTGGGCGGGGTGCCCTGCGCCATCAATGTCAACGACACCGGCGCGGTGGGCGCGGTCAACATGGAGCGGCTGAATCTCGTCTCCTCCATCATCGATCGCACCATCGAGTTCATCGACCAGGTCTACCTGCCTGACCTCCTGGCCATCGCCTCCTTCTACAAGGACTGGACCTATGGCGGCGGTCTGTCCAGCCAGTCGGTGATGTCCTATGGCGACATCCCGGACCGGGCCAACGACAACTCGGCGGCCAACCAGCTCCTGCCGCGCGGCGCCATCATCAAGGGCAATCTGGCGGAGATCCACGACGTGGACCTGCGCGATCCCGAACAGATCCAGGAGTTCGTCGCCCATTCCTGGTACAGCTATCCCGACGAGCAGAAGGGACTGCACCCCTGGGACGGCATCACCCAGCCCAACTTCGTCCTCGGTCCCAACGCCAAGGGCACCAAGACCAACATCGAGGCGGTGGACGAGGGCGCCAAGTACTCCTGGATCAAGGCCCCGCGCTGGCGCGGCCATGCCATGGAGGTCGGTCCCCTGGCCCGCTGGGTCATCGGCTATGCCCAGGGCAACCCGGAGTTCAAGGAGCCAGTGGAAAAGCTGCTCACCGACCTGAACCTGCCGGTCAGCGCCCTCTTTTCTACCCTGGGACGGACCGCTGCCCGCGGCCTTGAGGCTTCCTGGGCGGTGCACAAGATGCGCTACTTCCAGGATAAGCTCATGGCCAACCTCAAGGCGGGGGACAGCAGCACGGCCAACATCGACAAGTGGGAGCCTGCCACCTGGCCCAAGGAGGCCAAGGGCGTGGGGACCACCGAGGCACCCCGGGGCGCCCTCGGCCACTGGATTCGGATCAAGGACGGGCGGATCGAGAACTACCAGGCGGTGGTGCCGACCACCTGGAACGGCTCGCCGCGGGACCCGGCGGGCAATATCGGCGCCTTCGAGGCGGCCCTGATGAACACCCCGGTGGCCGTGGCCGATCAACCGCTGGAAATCCTGCGCACCCTGCACAGCTTCGACCCCTGCCTGGCCTGCTCCACCCATGTCATGAGCCCGGCGGGAGAGGAGTTGACGCGGGTCGTGGTGCGTTGATCCTCAGGCCAGGGTGCCTTGGGGCACCCTGGTCCTGGCCAAGTAGCGAGTCGATTCTGGAGGCGAACAACCATGACCACCGCCGACCCGACGGTCAGACAGACCGCGGTCTATGTCTATGAGGCCCCCGTGCGGGCCTGGCACTGGATCAACGCCCTGTCGATCACGGTCCTGCTCATTACCGGCTATTTCATCGGCGCCCCCCTGCCGAGCCTGCCCGGTGAGGCGAGCGACCATTATGTGATGGGCTACATCCGCTTCGCCCATTTTGCCGCCGGCTACATCTTCGTCGTCGGCTTCATCTTCCGTATTTACTGGGCCATCGTCGGTAACAGCCATTCCCACCAGCTCTTCACCTTGCCCTTCTGGCGCAAGCGGTTCTGGAGCGACCTCTGGCACGAGATCCGCTGGTATGCCTTTCTGGAGGCGGAGCCGCACAAGTACCTCGGTCACAATCCCCTGGCCCACCTCTTCATGGTGGCCATCATCACCGTGGGCGGCCTGGTCATGATCGTCACCGGCTTCGCCCTCTACGCCGAGCAGACCGGATTGGGGAGTTGGCAGGACGAGCTCTTTGGCTGGGTGATCCCCTATGTCGGCCAAAGCCAGGATGTGCGCATGTGGCACCACTGGGGCCTGTGGGTGATCCTCATCTTCGTCATGCTGCACGTCTACACCGCCATCCGCGAGGACATCGTCTCCCGCCAGAGCCTGATCAGTACCATGATCAGCGGCTGGCGGATGTTCAAGGACGATCGGCCCTGAATGCCTGGCAGCCTTCCCCTGGTCAACCCCCGGGTCCTGATCCTCGGCATCGGCAATGTCCTCTGGGCCGATGAGGGGTTTGGCGTTCGGGCCGTGGAATTGCTGGCCAGTCGCTACCGCTTCGGCCCCCAGGTCAGGCTCCTCGATGGCGGCACCCAGGGAATCTACCTGCTGGACCAGGTGCGTTGGGCGGAGGTCCTGGTGGTCTTCGACGCCGTGGACTATGGCCTGGCCCCCGGCACCCTTCAGCGGGTCGAGGGGGCCGAGGTCCCCCGCTTCCTGGGGGCCAAGAAGATGAGCCTGCACCAGACCGGCTTCCAGGAGGTGCTGGCCCTGGCGGATTTGATGGGCGACTATCCCCGTCACCTGCTGCTGATCGGCGTGCAGCCGGTGGAACTGGACGACTTCGGCGGCAGCCTCAGGCCCGCGGTGAAGGCCTGTCTGGAACCCGCGCTGGCCTGCGCCCTGGAATATCTGGCCGCTTTTGGTGTCCAGCCCGAGCCAGTGCCGGCCGAGGGCGGCGGCCAGCCCCGGCCCCTGGATCTGCCCGACCCGGCCCTGGGCCTGGAGGTGTATGAGGCTCACCGTCCCAGCGCCGCCCGTGCCTGGCGCCATGGCGATCCCCGCTTCCTGAGGGCCCCCATTCTGACCTCCGGCCCCACTTCCGCATCAGTTTCAGCATCCGTCTTAACCTCAGCCCCAGCCCCAGCCCCAGCCCCAGCCTCAGATCTAGACTCAGCCCTAGCCTCAGGCGCTGGCCCCGCCGCTGCCTCTTCTGCCGCTCCCGCCCCCGCTGCCGCCTCCTTCGGACCCGCTTGCGGTTGATGTGTATCGGCATCCCCATGCAGGTCATTGAGGCCGGTCCCCACCGGGCCTGGTGTCAGGGTCCGGAGGAGGCCGTCCCGGTTGACACCCTCCTGGTTGGGGAGCAGCCGCCCGGCACCTGGCTCCTGGTCTTTCAGGGCATGGCCCGCGAGGTCCTGAGCGAAGACCGCGCCCGCCTGGTGCTGGACGCCCTGGAGGCCTTGCGGGCCGTGGCGCGGGGCGACGCCTTCGATCACCTCTTTCCTGATCTGGTCGGGCGGGAACCCCAGCTACCCGACTTCCTGCGTCCATCCTGACCACCCGCGCAACCCTGTTGTCGCCGCCCCCGAGGTCGCAAGCCTTGATATCTCCAACCTTGGTGTCGCCATTGCCCCTGTCTAGCGGCTTCGTCGGTCCCGGCAGCCAGCCTGGAGAAGCGGACGAGGCCGTCCTCGATTTCCCGTCCCTACCCAAGGCCATGGCCGCCTATGCCCCTCCCTCCCTCCCGGAGCCTGACCGGGTAGCGCGGCTCGGGCCGGCCCTGGGCTTGCTGGCAGCGCTGCAATCGGCCCTGGCGGCCTATCGGTTAGGGGACCCGCCCCCGCGCTTCGATCTCACCCAACTGGATCCAACCAACCGGGAGATGCTGGACCAGACCCTGGGAGAGGGCGAGGTGTCGGGCCGGTTGCTAGCGATGCCCGGAAGCGCACCTGGCGGAGATATTCAGGAGACCCGCCTCGCTGGTCTCTGGTGGGTGCGTGAGCAAGATGCCTCGGGGAGAGTGGGGCGGGAATACCTGGAGATAGCGGACTTGCCGGCCCTGGTGCGGGACCGGGCCTTCGCCGGTGCCCTGGATCAGGTCAGCCTGCCCGACCCCCTCCCGCCGGGGGTGATGAATGGTCCCGGCGTCCTGGCCGAGGTCAACGGTCATGCCGCCCGTTCTCCCGACCGTCGTTCACCCCATCTCGTCAATCTGACCCTGCTGCCGCAAACTCCGGAGGATCTGATCCTGCTGGACCAGGTCCTGGCCCCCGGGACCCTCACCCTGGTATCACGGGGTTACGGCACCTGTCGGGTGACCGCCACCGCCCTGCGTCACTGCTGGCGGGTGCGCCATTTCAACTCGGAGGAACGATTGATCC
>JAGVUH010000276.1 GCA_019136395.1 Gammaproteobacteria bacterium | reverse complement strand
TACAAAGGCAAAAGTTATCACCACCTCATCGACCCCCGCTCGGGCTGGCCGGCCAGCGGGGCCCGCCTGGTCACCGTCCTCCATGACGACGCCACCACCGCCGACGCCGCCGCCCATGCCCTGATCATCGCCGGTCCCGAGCACTGGTACGAAACCGCCCGGGCCCTCGGGGTGCGCTCCGTCCTGCTGGTCGACGGCCAGGGTCGGATCCACCTGGATCCTGCCATGGCCAGACGGGTGGAGCTACTGGACCGCAACGCCGCGGTCATCGAGGCCCCGCCCCTGACCCCGGATGGCGCGAGTCCGTCGGGACCATGACCCACCGCCTGCCCGTCGCGGTGGGTCTCCTCCTACCGCACCCTGGGATTACCTCGCACCCGGACCCCTACCCGCCCTCGCTCACCTCCGTCACCAGGGCCTGGCCATTTTCCCTCGGCAATCCCTTCTGGCCTGCCCTGCTGCTGGCCTTAGTCTCGCATGCCTTGCTGATTTATGGCTTGGGCTTCAAGGCCCCTCGTCCTCTGCCAACTTCGCCGCCAGCGCTCGATGTCCTGGTCCTGCGCCAGGCGGATGGGGAGCCGGTGGTGCCCCAGCGTCCCGATGCCTTGGCTGATCGCGCGCGGGAGGCGCAGGGAGTGGAAGATGGCAAAGACGCTGCCTCCCCGGCCAAAGAACCGCCTGTGGGGCAAGCTCAGAACCTGACCGGCGCCGCTTCCGCTGATCTCGTTCCGATGCCTTCGGCCCCTTCGGACGCCATGTCCGACAGCGCTTCCGCCCTGTCAGCACTGGAAACTTCCACCCCACCTTCAACAGATACCGGGGCTTCGTCGGCACTGGAAACATCCACCGCGCCCGCACGGGCAATCACCGAGGAGACCACGGCAACCGTGGCGCGAAATACGCTCCTTGCCGCCGATCACTTCCCAGCCGATGACTTTCAGGCCGATCATCTTCCACCCGAGCCCCTTCAACCAGAGACCATTTCAGCCGACACGACCACCGCCCCTTCATCGGACAAAGCCCCGACCCCCACGGCCGACCCGCTGGCGACCCTGGCTCCCCCCGCGGTCCCCGCCTCCCCCCCGTCGGCCGCGGCGATCCTGGCCAGCCGCGGCCAGGAGATCGCCAGACTCAACGCCAAACTGGTGGAGGACACCGCCGCCTTCGCCAACCGCCCCCGGCGCAAGGCCATCAGCGCCAGTACCCAGGAGTACAAATACGCCAGTTATCTGGAGACCTGGCGGCGCAAGGTTGAGGCCATCGGCAACCTCAACTACCCCGAGGAGGCCCGCCGACGCAAGCTCTACGGTAACCTCATCCTCCAGGTCGGGGTGCGCGCCGATGGTAGCCTGGAGGAGGTCCGGGTGCTGCGCTCCTCCGGTTCCACCCTTCTCGACGAGGCCGCCGTGCGGATCGTGAACCTTGCCGCGCCCTTCGCCCCCTTCCCGCCGGACATCCGCCGGGAGACGGACTTTCTCGATATCACCCGTACTTGGCAATTCCTGAGCAATAATCGCTTTGGCGGCAAGCCCTAAGGCTCAGACCAGGCCCGGTCCAATCACACGCGCTGTTTTCACCCCGGACGTCCAGAGCCCCGCAGCGCTCGTGGTAGAATTTAATGGTTCGTTCACCCGAGGCCCGTCCCATGTCCGACGACAAGACCACCCACTTCGGTTACCAGCAGGTGCCGGTCGAGGAGAAAGCCCAGCACGTGCGCGCGGTCTTCGACTCCGTCGCCTCTCGCTACGACCTGATGAACGACCTCATGTCCCTGGGCATCCACCGGCTGTGGAAGCGGACGACTATCGAACTGGCCGGGGTGCGCCGCGGCCAGCGGGTGCTGGACCTGGCGGGGGGTACCGGCGACCTGGCCGCCCGCTTCGCCCGCATCGCCGGGACCGAAGGCGAGGTAGTGCTGACCGACATCAATGCCGCCATGCTCACCACCGGCCGTGACCGCCTGCTGGATCAGGGCCTGACGGGCAACCTGCTCTTCGCCCAGGTCAACGCCGAGGCTCAGCCCTTTCCAGACAACCACTTCGACTGCGTGACCATTGGCTTTGGCCTGCGCAACGTCACCCACAAGCAGCGGGCCCTGGAGGAGATGTTCCGGGTGCTCAGGCCCGGTGGCCGCGCCTTGGTGCTGGAGTTCTCCCACCCCAACAGCCAGGCCCTGTCCAAGCTCTACGACCTCTATTCTTTCACCGTGCTGCCCACCCTGGGGCGGCTGATCACCAGCGACGCCGACAGCTACCGCTACCTGGCCGAGTCCATCCGCATGCACCCGGATCAGGAGACCCTGCGTAGCATGATGGTCGCGGCCGGTTTCGAGCGTTGTGACTACTTCAACCTCAGCTTCGGTATCGTCGCCATCCATCGGGGTTTCAAGTTGTGATTACGGGGACCCCAGACGCCGCGGGAGGCGCGTCGGCCCCCGCGCCGGCATCACCGCTCCCCGCCGCCACCCTCGCGGTGCTGGAGGCCACCATCAACAGGCTCCTGGCCCTGGATCCGGAGGGTGCGTCCCGGCTGGCGCCCCTGGCGGGGCGTATCGTCGCCTTCGAGTTTAAGGGCTTTGGTAACCGCCTCTATTTCATCCCCGGCGCGGGGGGCCTGCAACTCTTCGCCGACTACGACGCCGCCCCCGACTGCCTGCTGCGCGGTACCCTCTTGGCCCTGGCGGCCATGGGCCTGAGCCACCGCAAGGAAGATGCCCTTTTCGCCGGTCAGGTGGAGATCGAGGGCGACACCGCCCTCGCCCACCGCTTCGGCGCCGCCCTCGCGGGCCTGGAGATCGACTGGGAGGAGCAACTCGCCCGCCTGACCGGCGACCCCCTCGCCCATGTCCTGGGGCAACGGGTGCGGGCCGCCGGCCGCTGGGGCGAACGCTCCTTCGACACCCTGGGACGGAACCTCAAGGAATACCTCGAGGAGGAGGGCCGGCTGCTCCCCAGCCGCTACGAACTCGAGGCATTCCTCGCCGCGGTCGATGGGTTACGTGATGATGGCGAACGCCTGGCCGCGCGGGTCGCGCGCCTGCGCCGCCGGCTCCAGCCAGGCAGCAGCGAGCCTTAGCGTGAAAGTCACGACAAAGACTCTCATTTTCAGGGGGGTGGCGCGCCGCCTCATGAGAGTTAGCGTGAAACACACCAGTGGAGCCTCTTATCGTCCAGGGTGTTGCCGGCCCCTCCTTGGAGTTAGCGTGAAAGTCACGGGAATGTCTCTCATGATCAGGGGTGCGGCCTGCCGTCTCATGACAGTTAGCTGCTCGGGATGAGGCCGCTATGCTGACCAAGGCCTTTCGCCTCTGGCGGCTGATCCACATCAGCCTGGTGCTGGTGCGCCATGGGCTCGACGAGGTCCTGCTCGCCACCCATCTGTTCCGGCCCATCTATTTCCTGTCCTACCTCTCCCCCTGGTACTGGCACCGCCGCGCCCATCCCAAGCCCTATCCGGCGCGCATCCGTGAGGCCCTCATCGAGCTGGGGCCCATCTTCGTCAAATTTGGCCAGATCCTCTCCACCCGGCGCGACCTGCTACCGCCAGACCTGGCCGATGAGCTGGCACAGCTCCAGGACCGGGTGCCGCCCTTTCCCGGCCCCCAGGCCCGCGCCATCATCGAGAAGGCCTGGGGCAAGCCCATCGAGGCCTTCCTGGATGACTTCGACGAACGGCCCCTAGCCTCGGCCTCCATCGCCCAGGTCCACAGCGCCCGCCTCAAGGACGGCCGCCAGGTGGTTGTCAAGGTGGTCCGCCCCGGTATCGAGCCCGTCATCCGCCGCGATCTGGGACTACTGCGGATCATCGCCGAGCTGGCCCAGCGCTACTGGCGGGATGGTCGTCGTCTGCGCCCGGTGGAGGTGGTGGACGACTATCGCAAGACCATCCTCGACGAGCTCGACCTGCAACGCGAGGCCGCCAACGCGAGCCAGTTGCGCAAGAACTTTCTCGGCAGCGAGGCGCTTTACGTGCCCGAGATCCACTGGGACCTGTGCCACCCCAGCGTCCTGGTCATGGAGCGGATCTATGGTACCCCGGTGGGGGAGGTCGAGCGGCTCAAGGCCCAGGGGATCAGCATGAAGCTGTTGGGCGAACGTGGGGTGGAGATCTTTTTCACCCAGGTCTTCCGCGACAACTTCTTCCACGCCGACATGCACCCGGGCAATATCTTCGTCGAGCCCAGCGGACGCTACATCGCCGTGGACTTTGGCATCGTCGGCTCCCTGACCACCGAGGATCAGCGCTACCTGGCGGAGAACCTGCTGGCCTTCTTCCAGCATGACTACCGCCGCGTCGCCGAATTGCATATCGCCTCCGGCTGGGTGCCCCCCGAGACCCGGGTCGATGAATTCGAGTCCGCCATCCGCACCGTCTGTGAGCCCATCTTTGGCAAGCCTCTGGCAGAGATCTCCTTTGGTTATTTCCTGCTCCACCTCTTCCAGACCGCCCGGCGCTTCGACATGCAGGTTCAGCCCCAGTTGGTTCTGCTGCAGAAGACCCTGCTCAACATCGAGGGCCTGGGCCGTCAGCTCTATCCCGAGCTGGACCTCTGGACCACCGCCAAGCCCTTCATGGAACGGTGGATGAAAGATCAGATTGGGCCCCGTGCCTTGCTCGCCAGGCTCAAGCGCAACCTGGGGCCCTATTCAGAGCAGCTACCTGAGTTACCCTTGCTAATTTATCGCATTATTCAACGCAATGAACACAATTATCATCACATGAATATGCAATTGGCAGCACTTGCATCACTAAGGAGTGATATCCGTAACCGTTACAATCGCATAAGATTTCTTTTTACCAGCTTGTTACTTGCCATCATTGCGTTGGTATTATATTGCCATAATCACCCTTGACAACCTTCTCAATGATAATAAATTATGGCTTAGCCAATTTTATATCAGCCTTACATAACTTTAACCGATCAGAGATATATTATATACATTTTTTTACTAGGCACCATTCACTTTTAAGCATATATAAGCTTTAAACAGCAAATCAGACCTATTCAATTCACAACTCAAGTATTTAGTCTTACTTAAGTAAAAGAAATGAAAATCGAAAACCAAAACAACCTCGCTGGATACAAACCACTATTTCAGATCTATAAAGGAATTTCAAAAAATAATCT
>JAGVUH010000281.1 GCA_019136395.1 Gammaproteobacteria bacterium | reverse complement strand
CCTGGAGACGGCGACACGGGCGGGGACTAGCTTCGTCTTCGGTTATCTGGGCGGTGGTGACGCGCCCTTTACGGTCAAGCCCGAGGGCAACACCTTCATCTTCGCCCTCCAGGCTCTGCCCATGGTGCTGGTGATCAGCGCCCTGTCCGCCTTGCTCTTCCATTGGCGGGTGCTGCCCGCGGTGGTGCGCGCCTTCGCCTGGCTGCTGCGCAGGACCCTGGGTCTGGGTGGGCCCGCCGGGGTAGGGGTGGCGGCCAATGTCTTCCTGGGTCATATCGAATCCCCCCTCCTGATCCGGCCCTATCTGGGGCGGCTCTCGCGCAGCGACCTCTTTCTCGTCATGACGGCCGGCATGGCGACCGTGGCGGGCACGGTCATGGTCATTTACGCCAGCATCCTGGCGACGGTCATCCCCGATGCCTTGGGACAATTGCTGACCGCCTCCCTGATCAGCGCCCCGGCGGCGGTCATGGTGGCGCGCATCATGGTGCCGGTGACCGAGACGGACGGGGCGGATGGGCACTGGGAGCCCCCCCGGCAAGCGACCAGTAGCCTGGATGCCATCGCCCGGGGGACCCGGGACGGGGTGACCCTGCTGGTCAACATCGTCGCCATGCTGATGGTCCTGGTCGCCCTGGTGTCCCTGGTCAACCAGGTCCTGGGGCTGCTACCCGCCCCGGGTGGCGCGGCAGTCAGTCTGGAGCGCCTGCTCGGCTGGGTCATGGCCCCCCTGACCTGGCTGATGGGTATCCCCGCCAGCGAGGCGGTGACGGCGGGCAGTCTCATGGGCGTCAAGACCATCCTCAACGAATTCCTGGCCTATTTGCAGATGGCCGCCCTGCCGGCGGAGGCCCTCAGCGAGCGTTCCCGGCTGATCATGACCTATGCCCTGTGCGGCTTCGCCAACCTCGGCAGCCTGGGCATCCTGATCGGCGGCATGGGGGCCATGGCCCCCGAACGTCGGGCCGAGATCACCGCCCTGGGTCCCAGGTCCATCGTTGCCGGCACCCTGGCCACCGCCTTCACCGGCGCCGTGGTCGGGCTGGTCAGCTTGATGCCTAAGTGAGGGGCTCTCATGTTGAGGGGGCCTTGTGTTACCGGGATCAGGCAAGTTGCGCTCCCGGCGCGGGAAAAGGTGTTAATGACCAAACGCCCCATCCTTATCATCAGTCATTCCCAGGAGGTTTTATGAGCGAGCGTTATGAGGTTAAGTTTCCCGGCGGCAAGCGGGTTGATGTCCGGGTCGGCGACTTTGTCATTCACACCGATCAGTCCATCAAGCGCGGGGGTGAGGCCAGCGCCCCGGAGCCCTTCGATCTCTTCCTGAGCTCCATGGCGGCCTGCGCCGGGATCTTCGCCCTCAACTTTTGCACCTCCCGTGACCTGCCGACCGCGGGCCTGGGCCTGAGCATGGACTGGGAGGTGGACCCGACCAACCCGACCAACGCCAGCGTGCGCTATCTGCTGCGCCTGCCCGAGGGCTTTCCGGACAAGTACCGGAGCAGCATCATCAAGGCCATCGACCTGTGCGCGGTCAAGAAGTACGTCCAGAACGCCCCCCGTTTCCAGATCGATATCGTCGAATAAGGGCGGCTCCTCGTGCCTTGGATAGGGATAGGAACATCGCTGAGCTGCTGCTGGCTTTCCGATCCTCTCGGGCAACGACCGGAATCCGAAATGCCTCAGGTATAAAAACCGCCGGCTCAGGCACGGAGTTTCAACCCTCCCGGAACGAGGCGTTCCGGTGAGAGCTTAAGGCTCGCGTGCGCCCCCTTACTGGCAGGCCTCGCATTCAGGATCGAGGAGCGAACAGGCCTTGGGCGGGGTAGGGATGAAGGTGCAAATCTCATCAACCTCCCCAATGCCCTGGCCTAGGGGTCGATTCGGGCGTTGTTCGCCAGGCCGGCCGAGGGGCTGGTCGTTGCTCTGGCCGTTGAGCGGGCCGTTTTTCTGGCCATTGATCTGGCCATTCAGGTGACCATTGAGGTGACCCGTGAGTTGAGCGACCGTCGCGCTGGCTAGCTGGATGCCGGCGATGGGACCGGGGCGCTGGCCCTTGCCTGGCACGGCCATGGTGGATTTCTCGACATGGGTGGCGCCCATGGAGCGTAGGTAATATGTCGTCTTGAGCCCCCGCACCCAGGCCAGCTTGTAGAGGTTGTCCAGCTTCTTGCCGTTGGGCTCCTTCATGTAGAGGTTGAGGCTCTGGGCCTGGTCGAGCCACTTCTGGCGGCGGCTGCCGGCCTCCACCAGCCAGCGGGGGTCGATCTCGAAGGCGGTGGCGTAGAGGTCCTTGAGCTCCTGGGGGATGCGCTCGATGGGCTGGACCGAGCCGTCGTAGTACTTGAGGTCGTTGACCATGACCGGGTCCCACAGGCCCAGGGCCTTGAGATCGCGCACCAGGTAGGGATTGACCACGGTGAACTCGCCGGACAGGTTGGACTTGACGAACAGGTTCTGGTAGGTCGGCTCGATGGACTGGCTGACGCCGACGATGTTGGAGATGGTCGCGGTGGGGGCGATGGCCATGCAGTTGGAGTTGCGCATGCCCACCGCCTGCACCCGGGCGCGCAGGGCGTCCCAGTCCAGGGTGCTGCCCTGGTCCATTTGCAGGAAGCCGCCGCGGCCCTTTTCCAGCAGGGTGATGGAATCCAGGGGCAGGATGCCCTGGCTCCACAGGCTGCCCTCGAAGCTGGCGTAGCGGCCCCGCTCCTGGGCCAGGTCGGTGGAGGCCTGGATGGCGTGGTAGGCGATGGCCTCCATGCTCTGGTCGGCGAACTGCACCGCCTCCTGGCTGGCATAGGGCAGGCGCAGCTTGTAGAGGGCGTCCTGGAAGCCCATCAGGCCCAGGCCCACCGGGCGATGGCGCAGGTTGGAGCGCCGCGCCTGGGGCACGTTGTAGAAGTTGTAGTCGATGACGTTGTCCAGCATGCGCATGGCGGTGGCCACGGTGCGCTGGAGCTTGGCCAGGTCCAGGCCCTGGTCCGTGACGTGGGCGGCCAGGTTGACCGAGCCCAGGTTACAGACGGCGATCTCCTGGTCGTTGGTGTGCAGGGTGATCTCGGTGCAGAGGTTGGAGCTGTGCACCCGGCCGGCGTGCTGGTTGGTGTAGCGCAGGTTGCAGGGGTCCTTGAAGGCGATCCAAGGGTGGCCGGTCTCGAAAAGCATGGCCAGCATCTTGCGCCACAGGTCCACTGCCTTGAGCTTCTTGTGCACCTTCAGCTCGCCGCGGGCGGCGCGTTCCTCATAGGCGACGTAGGCGTCCTCGAAGGCCTGGCCGTTAAGGTCATGCAGGTCCGGGGTCTCGTCCGGGGAGAAGAGGGTCCAATCCCCTTCCTCGGCGACCCGCTTCATGAACAGGTCTGGCACCCAGTTGGCGGTGTTCATGTCGTGGGTGCGCCGGCGTTCGTCGCCCACGTTCTTACGCAGCTCCAGAAACTCCTCGATGTCGATGTGCCAGCTCTCCAGGTAGGCGCAGACGGCTCCCTTCCGCTTACCACCGTTGTGCACCAAGGCGGCGCTGGTCATGTAGGTCTCGTCACCCTCGACCTTGAGGTCATGGACCTCGGGGGGGGGCGGCAGGGGCCTGACGGCCTTGACCCGGGTGAAGATCCAGTTGCCGAGGCGGAACCAGTTGCGCTTGGTGACCGCCGGCACGCCGAGAAGGCTGGCAATGGAAGGAACGGCGGGTATGCGTAGGTCGAAGGCGCGGCTGGTACCGGTGAAGGCGATGACCGAGCCATCGTTGCGGGTCCCCTGATGGTCATTGGCCCGTTCCCGGTATTGACCGGCGCAGGGGATGCCCAGGCGCAGGAGCTGGTAGCGCAAGCCCTCGGCCAGGGGGGCGGAACTGGAGGAAAAATAGATCTCCTTGCCGCGGCTCACCCCGCCGTCGGTCTCGAGCAGGCCCTGGATCAAGGCCAGGGCCTGGTCATGGGGCAGGTGGGCGAAACGCCGGGCGATGCGTTTGCGGCCTCGGTCGTCGTAAAGGTCCGCGTGGACAAAGGGCAGGCGATGTTGGCCGAGACCGATGAACTGGCCGGTGGTGCCACAGCGGGCCAAGCCTTTGCCGATGCTCCATTTGATCTGCAGGTAGGTCGTACCCCGGGCATTCTCCCAATAGTGGATGCCCCGGGCGTCAAGGTAGTCGCGCACGAACTGGAGGTGGCCGCCATCGCGCTCCGGGTTGCCGGAGACGCCGAACTCGGCATCGCGCGTCAGGTGGCCATCCCCGAGGAGGATGCCATAGAGGCGGGCGTCGTCCTGGGTCAGGCCGGGGACGGGGATGACCTCGGCGGGAATGGTCTGGGCGACGTAGTCACCCGGCTGGAGCTGGCCAGCCTCCACCCAGGCGGGGGCGAAACGACCCTGTTCAAGCTGACGCAGGGTGCGCTTCAGGGATTGTTCCTGGCGAACGCCCTGAATCGCCCAGACGGGATGGCCGGCGGTGACCTGGAGATCCTGGATGGCGTGCTTGACGCGCACCGCGACCATGGGCGCGTCCTTCTGGTCATAAACGAAGTGCTCCAGGACCTCCCGGTAGCGGCCCCGCTGACCCAAGACCAGGTCGCCGGGCTGGATGGCGGCGATGGGTCGGGGACCGTCGGCGGTGAAGACGGTGGTGTGGGGGGCGAAGCATTGGTTGACCGCCACGGCGGTGTCGTTGGCGACCTTGAGGAAGGGCACCACCCCCTGGCTCTTGCCGTTGGTGCCCTTGATGTGGGCGCCCATGCCGCGTACCCGGGACCAGTCGTTGCCCAGGCCGCCGGCGAATTTGGACAGGAGGGCATTGTCCTTTATGGCGCCGTAGATGCCGTCCAGGTCGTCGGGGACCGTGGTCAGGTAGCAGGAGGAGAGCTGGGGCCGCAGGGTGCCGGCGTTGAACAGGGTGGGGGTCGAGCTCATGAAGTCGAAGCTGGAGAGCAACTCATAGAACTGGATGGCCCGATCCTCGCGATCGATCTCGTTGATGGCCAGGCCCATGGCGACGCGCATGAAGAAGGCCTGGGGCAGCTCAAAGCGCGTGCCCGCGGCGGTATGGATGAAGTAGCGGTCGTAGAGGGTCTGGAGCCCCAGGTAGGTGAACTGGAGATCGCGCTCGGACTTGAGGGCGGCGCCCAGGCGCTCCAGG
>JAGVUH010000538.1 GCA_019136395.1 Gammaproteobacteria bacterium | reverse complement strand
TGGCCGGTGATGATCACCACCGGGATGCGGATCGCCTCCCGCGCCAGATAGGCCTGGAGTTCCAGACCGCTCATGCCCGGCATGCGCACGTCCAGCAACAGGCAGCCAGCCTGGCCGGGGTAATAGGCGCGCAGGAAGGCCTCGGCGGAGCCGAAGGACTTGACCTTGAGCCCGGCGGACTCGATGAGCCATTCCAGGGAATGGCGCATGGCCTGATCGTCGTCGACGACGAAGACGGTGGGTTCGCTGTGCATTGGCCTTCTCCCTAACTCCATGAAGCAACGGGGTGGTCGGTCCGCCCGCGGTCTCAGGAACCCGCGGGGACCGGTGCCAGGGGCAAGCGTACCTGAAAGCAGGTACCCACGCCCACCTCGGAGGTGACGCGCAACTCGCCGCCATGGTTGCCGAGGATGGTCTGGCTGATCGGCAGCCCCATGCCCATGCCATTGAGTTTGGTGGTGAAGAAGGCATCAAACAGGCGGGCCATGGCCTCGGGCGGGATGCCAGGGCCGCTGTCCTCCACCAGGGCCAGGGCCCAATCGCCCTCGCGGCGGACACGCAGGGCAAGCCGGCGCCGCTCGCTCGGCACCTCTTCCAATGCGTCCAGGGCGTTGCGGACCAGATTGAGCAGCACCTGTTCGATCTGCACCCGGTCGACCAGGACCGGAATCTCCTCCGCCGCCAGTTCCCGTTCCACGGCCAATCCTAGCTTGGCGATCTCGAATTCAGCGAAGGCGTTCACCTCCGCCAGCAGTTCATTGAGATCCACCCGCGCCCGCACCGGGGCCTGTTTGCCGACCAGGGCCCGCAGGCGCTTGATGATCTCCCCCGCCCGCTGGGCCTGACTGCCAATCCGGTCCATGGCCTGGGCCAATTCCTCCGGATCGGCATCCCCCCGGCGCAGGCGGCGCCCACAGCCGCTGGCATAGTTGGCGATGGCCGCCAGGGGCTGATTGAGCTCGTGGGCCATGCCCGTGGCCATCTCGCCCATGGTGCTGAGCCGGCAGACATGGACCAGTTCCGCCTGATGCCGGCGGAGTTCCTGCTCGGCGCGGCGCACGGCGGTGATCTCCCGGGCATAGATGTTGACATAACCCAGTTCGCTCACCGGGTAGAACAGGCTGGAGTAGATCCGCTCCCCCTCCTGGAACTCGGCCTCCCGCTGGTGACTGGCGGACAGGGCCTCCCGGGCGAGGGCTAGCCAGGGCT
Organism: Gammaproteobacteria bacterium; assembly: GCA_019136395.1. Next base: position 5,157 of record JAGVUH010000538.1, on the reverse strand, counting down.
TGGGCAGGGCGCTCGTATAGAGCAGCCGCCCGCCTGGGCTGACGCGCAGCATGGGGATGGGGCTCTCGCTGGCGAAGCCGGCGAGACTGCGGATCTCCTGATCCCGGGCCTTGCGCTGGGTGATGTCGTGGAGGTAGAGGGTATGGAAAAGCTCGTCCCCCAGTTCGAGGGGGACGACCGAGACCTCCAGGGGGACCAGTCGGCCGTCCGCGCGCCGCGCCACCAACTCGCTGCGTGTCTGGGGCTCGCGCCCCTGGCGTTGGGCCCGGCGCCCCTCCCGCAGCAGGGCGTAGAAATTGGCCCGGGCCGATCCCGCCAGCAGGAGGCGGCTGAAACTTTGCCCCAGGACCTGCTCGCGACCATAGCCGAAGGTCCGTTCCGCGGTGGGATTGAGCTCCCGCACCCGCCCGTGGCGGTCCAGGGTGACGATGGAATCGAGGGCGGCCTCCATGACCGCCGCCTTGAGGGCCTCGCTCTCACGCATCTCGATCTCGTGGCGCCGGCTGGTCTCCTCCCGCGCCCGCAGGACCAACAGGGTGAACTGCTGGACCCAGTCCTCAAGCAAGATCAACTGGTTGGCGCCCTGACTGAACCCCGGGTCCTCGATCTCCAGGGCGCGGCGGGCAAAGCCCGACAGGCGCCGCATCACCTTGTTGAGCCGCGCCGAGACCAGGTAGATGACCAGGGTGAAGGTGGTGATGAACACGAGGGCGGCGATCCCCCGCTGCCGCCGCTCGAAGATGCTGACGTGACGGGACATACGCTCCACGTCGACGTAGGACACCAGGGTGGTGAAGAGCAGGTTCAGGTCCGAGCCCTCGTAGCCCGGCAGGGATTGGGACGTGACCTGATAATCCTCCCGCCACCGGGACAGGGGGCTGCCGAGCGTCAGCCAGGAGGGGTCCATGCTGACCAGGATGCGCTGATCGTCAGCGTTCACCAGAGCGATGGCGCTGTCCGCGGCCAACAGGCCCCGTTGGGAGGCGAGCAGAAAAGGTCCGTTCAGGTCGACGAGAATCACCAGGCTGCCCAGGGGCTCACCCTGGCGGTCCTCGATGGGGCTGCTCACCACCAGATAGGGCTGATTGTCGAGGCTGGTCAGCACCGTCCGTGCCTCCTCCTCGTGGCGCAAGGGTGGGTCCACGCCGGAGGCGATATCCACCGGCACGGGCCGGTCGTCCGGGGAATAGCGTTCCCGGATCTCCCCGCCGCTATCGACCAGCAGCACCTGGGCCGGGGGCAGCAGACCGTCGCGCTCCAGATAGTCCGGCAGCCAGCCAGGTCGGGCACCGGCGTGGAAGCGGGGCTTGAAGGCCGCGCCCGGCCGCCAGGCCCGGGATTCGAGGTATTCGGCCAGACGCCGATAATGGGCGACCAGCCGGGTGGTCGCCGTGTATTGGGACAGGTACTGATCGAAGCGGATCAGGCTCTCCCGGGCGCGCTGATCCAGCCGGGTCGCCAGTTCCTGACCGAAGATGCGGGCCAGTTGCTGACTCTGGATCCGTTCCAGGACCCCCCAGACGAGCAGCCCGGCGGCGAGACCCACCAGGATGGCGATGAGCGGCATGGGCACGCCGCGCAACAGGCGAAAGAGGATGGGTTTGAGATCGATGCGAATCACGGCCCGGACCTGAAGCAGTATGGGGTCGGAGACGACCGGAAGGGGATGAATGCCAGGTATATTACGCCAAGCGGCAAAGGCTTCGGGCATGACGCCCCGCCCCGATCCTGGGACAATACCGGGACCTAACCTCACCGTCGCGGCACCCTGGCCCTTTTCCTACCGGATACGCTCCAGTTATCGGTGCGACGAGGGAGGCGTCGAAAACGCCGAGGACTGATTGGTGAGACCTCTATCCGGAGCTTACTTGTGGCTGATGCTAACGCTCTCGCCCCCGCCCGCCCCCCGGGACTACTGCGGCGCCTCTCGGCGCTGCTCTACGATCTGATTCTACTTTTCGGCATGCTGCTGTTGGCGGCGACCCTGGTGATCGTCCCTGCCTCCGCCCTGACCGGCCACGAAATCTGGATCGAGGGTTGGCCAATGATCCTGTTCCAGCTTTACCTGATCCTGGTCGGCTACGGTTTTTTCGCCTATTTCTGGCGCTACGGCGGCCAGACCCTGGGCATGCGCACCTGGCGCTTCCGGCTGGTCCGCGCCGATGGCCGGCCCCTGACCGCCGCCGATGTCCGCCGCCGGCTGCTCTGGTCCACCCTGGTCCCCGCCCCCCTGGCCCTGTTCTGGGTCCCCTTCGACCGGGAAGGGCTGGCACCCCATGACCGCCTCTCCGCCACCCAGCCCCGGCTACTGCCGCCGTAGGCGTTCGCGCTCCCCCGTGGCCTGGGCTGGCATGAGTATCACAAGCGGCTGATTTTCCAGCTCCATCCCCCCTGGCGGGAGGTTTGGGAAGAGGGGGGGCTGTACGGTTACCTGCCGCCAAACTGGCATGGGTACCACAACAAGCGGCTGATTTTCTTGCTCCCTTCCCCCTGGCGGGGGAGGGTTGGAGAGAGGGGGTAAGAACTACCCGGACGTCCCCTCCTCCCGGGCCGGCAGAAACTCCAGGGCATTGGCATCCGGATCGCGACAGAATAGGGCCGCGCGCCCCGAGCGACTGCGGGTGTAAGGGAGTCCGGCGGCCTCCAGACGGCGGGCGAGGGCTTCCAGGTCCCTGACGTACAGGGCAAGATGCCGGTCTCGCCCGCCATGGGCGGGGCGCCCGTTCAGGGGATCGGGGTTGGGCAATTCCAGCAGATGGATCTGCTGTGACCCGACCCGCAGCCAGGCGCCGGGGAAACCCAGGTCCGGCCGTTCGACCAGCACCTCCAGCCCCAAGAGGTCACGATAGAAGCCCAGCGCGCGGGCGGTGTCCGCGACCAGCAGGCTGGCATGGTGAATACCCAGGATGTCTGACATGGGCTGGTATACTAACGCCAATTCGCTCCCAACCTGGATAACAATGACCCACCGCGCATGAATCCCGATCTGGACAGGCTCCAACCCTACCCCTTTGAAAAGCTCGCCGCCCTCAAGGCCGGCGTGGTACCGCCAGCGGACCTGGGGCCCATCGCCCTGTCCATTGGGGAGCCCAAACATCCGACGCCGGATTTCATTACCGAAACCCTGATCGCGCACCTGCACCTGCTGTCCAGCTACCCCACCACCCGGGGCCTGCCGGCGCTGCGCCAGGCCATCGCCGACTGGCTAACCCGGCGCTTCCAACTCCCCGCCGGCGGTTTGGACCCGGACCGGCAGATCCTGCCCCTCAACGGCACCCGCGAGGGCCTCTTCGCCCTACCCCAGGCCCTGGTGGACCGGTCGCGGCAACCCCTGGTGCTGATGCCCAATCCCTTTTATCAAATCTACGAGGGGGCGGCCCTGCTGGCCGGGGCCGAGCCACGCTACCTGCCCTGTCTCGCGGAACAGGACTACCTCACGGATTTCAACGCGGTTACGGCCGACACCTGGCGGCGGTGCCAGTTGCTCTACCTCTGTTCCCCCGGCAACCCCAGCGGGGCGGTGATCCCCCTGTCGACCTTGCAGCGGCTGATCGAACTGGCCGAGGAATTCGATTTCGTCATCGCCGCCGACGAGTGCTACGCCGAGCTTTATGACGACGAGGCCCGGCCGCCAGTGGGCCTGCTCCAGGCCGCCGCCCGCCTGGGGCGCGGCGACTACCGCCGCTGCCTGGTCTTCCACAGCCTGTCCAAGCGCTCCAACGTCCCCGGGCTGCGCTCCGGTTTCGTCGCCGGCGATGCCGAACTCATCGAGCGCTTTTTCCAGTACCGCACCTATCACGGCTGCGCCATGCCGGTCCAGCATCAGCATGCCAGCCTCGCCTCCTGGCGGGACGAGGCCCATGTGGTGACCAACCGCGCCCTGTACCGGGCCAAGTTCGACGCCGTGCTGGCGATCCTGGGCGAGGTCCTGGAGGTCAGCCGTCCCGCGGGCGGCTTCTATCTTTGGCCACGAACCCCGATTCCGGACCCGGACTTCGCCCGGGGCCTCTTCGCCGCGAGCAATGTCACCGTCCTGCCGGGGTCCTACCTGTCCCGGGCGGTGGACGGCGTCGATCCGGGCGCGGGCCGCGTCCGCCTGGCCCTGGTGGCGCCCCTGGACGAGTGCGTCGAGGCCGCCTGGCGCATTCGCCGTTACCTCGAAGGCTTGTGATCCGGCGCCGCCCCACATGACCGGCCGAATTTGTTCAGACCCCTCGCGCCCCAGAAGGGCTTGGGGGGCACAAACTGCTGATTCTCTTGCCCCCTCCACCCTGGTGGGGGAGGGTTGGGGAGAGGGGGTCTGAATGGTTACCCGGTTATGACCAGCCTTGATACCCCACTCTCAACCTACTCGTCCGGACTCAGCAAAAACCACGTTGTACCGGGCAGCGTTCGTAACAATTTCTTTCCTCCCATTTTCTTTCCTCGATTCTGGAGCAACCCATGAGCGATAACCGCCCCATCATCGAAGCCGCCTTCGAGCGCCGCGCCGAGATCACCCCCCGTAGCGTCGAGACCCTGGTCCGCGATGCCGTCCTCGACACCATCGAGCGCCTCGACCGCGGCGAGATCCGGGTGGCGGAGAAGCGCGACGGCGCCTGGGTGGTGAACGACTGGATCAAGAAGGCGGTGCTGCTGTCCTTTCGCATCGAGGACAACAGCTTCATGAAGGGGGGCTTCACCAACTATTACGACAAGGTCCCCTCCAAGTACCAGGACTACAACAGCCGCGACTTCCGCGACGGCGGGGTGCGGGTGGTGCCGCCCGCCACTGCACGGCGCGGGGCCTACATCGCCCCTGGCTGCGTGCTCATGCCCTCCTACGTCAACATCGGCGCCTATGTCGATAGCGGGACCATGGTCGATACCTGGGCCACCGTCGGCTCCTGTGCCCAGATCGGCAAGAACGTGCACTTGTCCGGCGGCGTGGGCATCGGCGGCGTCCTGGAGCCGGTCCAGGCGGCGCCCACCATCATCGAGGACAACTGCTTCATCGGTGCCCGCTCGGAGGTCGTCGAGGGCGTCATCGTCGAGGAAGGCGCGGTCATCTCCATGGGCGTCTACATCGGCGCCAGCACCAAGATCTATCACCGCGAGACCGGGGAAATCCTCTATGGCCGGGTCCCCGCCGGGGCCGTGGTCGTTCCCGGCAACCTG
>JAGVUH010000563.1 GCA_019136395.1 Gammaproteobacteria bacterium | reverse complement strand
CGGCGAGGCGGAGAGCTTCTGGCGGGCGGTGCGCGAATTGAGACACCCCTTCTTTCGGCAAGGATCGGCCTATCAGCCAGGAACGGCCTACCAGCCAGGAAGGGCTTATCAGAAAGGAACGGCTTCTCAGACAGGAGCGGTGCCCCTCTGGCGCCTCTCCCTGCCACCCACGGCGCCCCACGACCCCGCCTTAGGCCCCCAGTTCATCGATTGGGGCGGCGCCCTGCGCTGGGTCCATAGTGAAGATCCGCTCTGGCCGGTGGCCCAGGCCGCCGGCGGGCATGCCAGTCGCTACGCCCTGGCCTTTACTCGCCAGGATACCGGTGCGGCGGACGAGGTTGACGCGAACGCCGCTGGTGCCGCAAGTGCCACTGGTGCCGCTGACGTGTCTGGCACCCAGGAACCTGTCGCGGGGCCTGATCGGACAAAGGAGCGAGAGACAGTCGAGATGACGGGCGGCGCCGTCCTCCAACCGCTCCCGCCCGCGCTCCTCGCCCTGCACCGGCGCCTCAAGGCCGCCCTCGATCCATGCGGCATCCTCAATCCCGGCCGGATCTACCCGGAGCTTTAGGCATGCAGACCCAACTGGCCGATTTCATCCGCGACAGCCATGAGGGCCGGGAGGCCGACGCCATCCTGCGCACCTGCGTCCACTGCGGCTTTTGCACCGCCACCTGCCCCACCTATCAGCTCCTCGGCGACGAACTGGACGGCCCCCGGGGGCGCATCTATCTCATTAAGCAGGTGCTGGAGGGCCACCCAGCCGCAAGACCCAGCTCCATCTGGATCGGTGCCTGACCTGTCGTTCCTGCGAGACCACCTGCCCCTCCGGCGTGCGCTATGGCCGCCTGGTGGACATCGGCCGCGCCACGCTCGAAGAGAGGGTCGCGCGTCCCACTGGCGAGCGGCTGGCCCGCCGCCTGCTGCGCTGGCTGGTGCCTTACCCGCGCCGCTTCGGCCCCCTGCTGCGGCTGGGACAGGCGTTCCGCCCCTTGCTCCCCGGGGCCCTGCGCGCCAAGGTACCGCCCCGTCGCGTCGCTGGTCCCTGGCCCCACCGCCCGCATTCCCGCACCCTGGTCGCCCTGGCCGGCTGCGCCCAGGCGGCGATGACGCCGGATACCAACGCCGCCACCGCGCGCATCCTCGATCGGCTGGGCATCCGTCTGGTCGAGGCACCCCAGGCCGGCTGCTGCGGCGCCCTGCCGCACCACCTGGCCGCCGAGGACGAGGCCCTGGCAATGGTCCGGCGCAACATCGACGCCTGGTGGCCCCTGGTCGAGGGTGGCGCCGAGGCCATCCTGGTCACCGCCAGCGGCTGCGGCACCATGGTCAAGGACTATGGCACCCTGCTCGCCCATGACCCGACCTACGCCGCCAAGGCCGCGCGTATTGCCGCCCTGACCCGGGACCCCGGCGAGGTACTGGCGGAGGAACTGGCCCGACCGTCGAGGGCCAGCCGGGGCCGTCGGCACCCACCAGTGGCCAGCGCATCGCCTTCCATTCCCCATGCAGCCTGCAACATGGCCAGAAACTGCCCGGCCTGGTTGAGGGCATCCTGATCAAGCTGGGCTTCGAACTGACGCCGGTAGCGGACGGCCACCTTTGCTGCGGTTCCGCGGGCAGCTATTCCCTGCTGCAACCGGAACTCTCCCGCCGCCTGCGCGACAACAAACTCTCCAGCCTCAGCGCCGGTGGCCCCACCTGCATCGCCACCGCCAACATTGGTTGCCAGTTGCATCTGGAAGCGGGCGCCTCCATCCCGGTGCGGCACTGGGTCGAACTGGTCGATGAGGCCCTTCCACCTAACGGGACCTGACCGGGACTGACAGACCTGAGAGAAGGCCTTTCCGACCAGGTCCCCGTCCTTGAACATGCCGGTCCCTGACACGATCTTGATGCTAATGAGGTAGCCAGAAGGTTGGCCCTCAGTCTGGCGCTCAGCCAGATGCACCCCTCACTCTCTTCTCCATGCACTCAACCGACATCACTCGCGGAGGTCAGCCAGTGGACGTCCTGGAACGTATCGATCAGCAGGTCAAGGGCAATCCCATCGTCATTTTCATGAAGGGCACGCCTCAATTTCCCCAGTGCGGTTTTTCCATGCGCGCCGCTCAGGCCCTCAAGGAGTGCGGCGTGCCCTTTGCCTACGTCAATGTCCTTCAGGACCCGGAGATCTTCCAGAATCTGCCGCGCTATGCCGACTGGCCGACCTTTCCTCAGATCTATATCAACGGCGAACTGGTGGGTGGCTGCGATATCACCCTGGAACTGCACGCCTCGGGTGAGCTCAAGCCCATGATGGAGCAGGCGGTGGCCAAGGTAGGTGGCGACTGACCCCCCCGAGCCGCGAACAACTCAAACTGACTTGTGCTTAGGTGCAACCGCAGCCATCCCGAAGGGTGGGAGAGACCATGAACGCGACCGGCCGCTACTCATTGGCGCAGCGTCTGCTGCACTGGCTCATCGCCCTGCTGGCCATCCCGGCCCTGGGGGTGGGGATGACCCTCGGCTGGCTCGGGTTCGACGGGGCGCGTGACAGCTTCGGCATCGACATCACCAACGCCCTCTATCTCGGTCATAAAACCGCCGGGGTCCTGATCCTGCTCCTCATGACCCTGCGTCTGGTCCTGCGCCTGGCCCTGGGTACCCCTCCGCCCGTGCCGACCCTGACCCGCTTCGAGCGCATCGCCAGTCGGGCGGTACATGACCTGCTCTATCTCGTTCTATTGGCCCTGCCCGTCGTTGGTTGGCTGGCGACGGCTGCCGGGGGCTATCCGGTCCAGTTCTTCGCCTGGAATCTCCCCGGTCTGATCGCCAAGGATCCGGCCCTGAGCGAGACCCTGTTCCAGCTTCACGGTGTCCTGGGTTGGGCCTTGCTTGCCCTGCTGGCCCTGCACATCGCCGGCGCTCTCATGCATTGGCTGATCAAGCGGGATGGTGTCATGCGGCGCATGAGTCTTTTCAGATGACCAGCGCAGGAGTTCCGCGACCAGCCGCTCAGACGACCCCCCTGTGAATCCCGCTCCCAGCCGTCAGTACCCGGCCGATCTGGTATCCACCAACCTGAGTCCGGAGGCGGCAGGGGCCTGGTCCGCCCTCCTGGAAGTCCTGAGGCTGGCCCGCGCGGGACCCCTACCGCTGGCACCCAGCACCCTGACGGCCGGCGAGGGGCTCATCACCTGGTCAGCGTCGGCGGGCTGGGAACTGACTCCCGAGGCCCAGGCCCAGGCCCAGACAGAGACTGAGGCCGGCGCCCTGCTCGACCTTTACCTGCCTTTGCTGCTGCCCGAGCCAACCGCCACCCTGACCCTTGCCCACCTGGGCCAGAGCTTGGATGGTTTCATCGCCACCACCCGTGGGGAGTCCCGTTACATCACCGGGCCAGCGAATATCCGCCATCTGCACTGTCTGCGTGCCCTGGCGGATGCCGTGCTGGTCGGCGCCGAGACGGTGGCCGCCGACGACCCGCGCCTGACCACGCGTCTGGTGCCGGGCGACAACCCCGTGCGGGTGATTCTCGACCCCCGCCGACGGCTGCCACTGGAACGACAGGTCTTTCAGGACAGGGCGGCACCGACCCTGCTGATTTGCGCCGCTGGGCCGGCAATACCCCGGAACTGGGGTCAGGCCGAGGTGGTGCCGGTGGCGGCGACCGGGGAGGGCCGCTTGCGCCTGGACGCCCTGGTGGCGGAACTGCATCGCCGTGGCCTGCGCCGTCTCTTCGTCGAGGGGGGCGGATTGACGGTGTCGCGCTTCCTGGCCGCCGGTCTGCTCGATCGCCTGCATCTGGCGGTGGCGCCCCTGATGATCGGCGAGGGCCGCCGCGGCCTGAGCCTTCCCGCCAGCCCCGCCCTGGGTGAATGTCTGCGTCCCGGCTGCCGGGTCTTTCGCATGGGTGCGGATATCCTCTTCGATTGTGAGTTACGGGGTGTTGCTGGTGTTGACACTGGAATTGGCTCTGGCTCTGGCTCTGGCTCTGGCCCTGGCCCTGGCCCTGGCCCTGGCATTGGCACTGACGGTGGCGTTGGCGCGGGACTAGACAGGGCGATGATTGAGCGACGGCGTGACGAGTGTGGCGCCACACCTGACTTGTTCAGAATCTATTGAAGGGACTGACATCCACCGACTCCCCGCCATTTTCTTCCCCCATGGGCACCCCTCATCCAGTTTCACCCCCTGTCACCGGTCCAGCTCTTGAGCCAGTCTTCAGGCCGGTCCTCGACCCAGGCCTTGACTCGGCCTTGCGACATAGCGCCCTCGCCAATGGCCTAGCCGGTCTCGCGCTTACCCTCTTCCTCGGCCTGGGGCTGGTCGAGGCCCTGGGGCTGGGTGGGGCCTATGTCCTCATGGCCCTGGGCGCTTATGGATTGATCCTGCTCATCCTTTGGCGGTTCCTGCCGCTCCACCGGCCCAGGGGCCGGCTGGGACCGGCCAATCAGGTGACCCTGGGGCGGGGGGTGCTTACCGCCCTGGTCATCGCCCTGAGTGGCGAAGCGGCGGGGATCGCTGGGGGGATGGATGCGGGGACGGGGGTGGGGACCTGCGTGGGGAGCTGCATGGGAACCGGGCTGGCAACGGGCGCCGCCTTGGGCTGGACCGCCTTGGCCCTGGCCCTGCTGGCGACCCTCCTGGATGGAGTCGACGGCCAATTGGCCCGGCGCCTGGGTTGGGCCAGCCCCCTTGGGGCACGCTTCGACATGGAGGTGGACGCTCTCCTTATCGCCGGGCTGGCCCTGCTACTGTGGACCCTGGACCGTGCCGGCCCGTGGGTGCTGGCCGCCGGCGCGCTGCGTTATCTCTTTGTGGCCGCGGGCGCCTTCTGGCCCTGGCTGGAGCAGCCCTTGCCGCCGAGCAAGCGCCGCCAGACGGTGTGCGTCATCCAGATCCTGACCCTTGTCCTGGCTCTGGTACCCGTCCTGCCCCGGAGCTTGGCCAGCCTGGTGGCGGCGATCGGCCTGGGTTTCCTGGTCTGGTCCTTCGCCCTGGACATTGGCTGGCTCAGTCGCCAGGAGCGCCGGGATAGTGAGGACAGCCGGGATAGCCAGCACAGTCAGAATGGCCGGGAGGATCGGGGACTCTCAGAAGGGGGACCAGGCGCCCGGCTGGAACGTCTGGGGATCCAGGACACCCTGGGGCTCCTCGCCGCGCTGGCGCTGCTCAACGCCGCCCTGAGCTTTCACGCCCGCTGGCCGACCCTGGGGGTGGAATGGCGCGGGGAGATCTCGGTCGAATTCACCTTGATGGTCCTTGCGCTCGGTCTGGTGGCCACCATCCGGGGCCGCCCCTCACCTGCGCTGGTCAACCTCCTCGCCGGCCTCCTGACCCTCCTGGTCCTGGGGCGTTACTTCGCGGTGATGGCGCCGGCCCTGTATGGTCGCCCGGTCAATCTGGTGGCGGATGCCGTCTTTCTGCCCGACGTGGTTGCCATGATCCTGGCATCGGCGCCCTGGTACTGGCTACTAGGGCTGTGCTTGGCCCTGCTGGTCCTGCTGGGGCTGATCTTCGCCGCCCTGCGCTGGGCGCTCGGACGGATCAAGGACGCCCTCGACGTCCCCGGACCCCGGCGGCTGCTGACTCTGGCCGCGGGGATGGCCTGCGCGGTCTATCTGGTTGGTGCGGTCAGTCCGCCTCTGGCGTGGGAAGGGGGCTTCGCGCGCCCCCTGACCCTGGATCTGGCCGGGCAGATCCAGCAGGCCGCCCCCCACCTCACTTCGAAGTTCCCCGCAGCGGTCGCGGAGGATCAGGCTGGGGCCCAGGAGAGGCCCCCGTCACCAACGCCGACGCCTATGTTGACACCCACGCCGATACCTACGTCGATATCCACACCGATGCCAACGCCGACAGCGACGCCTACCGCAACGCCGACGCAGGCTCCGACAACGATGTCTAAGTTGTCACCGGTGGTGACGCAGACTGTGACGGAGACAGCACTCGATGGGGTACTGGGCGCCCAGGTGATCATCCTCTTCGCCGAGGCCTATGGTGCCGTGACCCTCGATCGGCCGGAGTTGGCGGCGGCCCTGGCGCCGGCACGGGACGAACTCGCCGCTGCCCTAGCGGCGACCGGTCGCGGGGTGGTTTCAGCCCGGGTGCGCTCGCCCACCTTCGCCGGGGTCTCCAAGCTTACCCACGCCAGCTTCCTCACCGGGGTGGAGGTCAGGGACTACGACTCCTACTCGCGACTTCTGGACGAGCGGGGCGAAACCCTGGTGCACCGTTTCGCCCGGGCTGGTTACCGCACCCTGGCGGTAATGCCCGGGCTGAAGTACGAGGGCTGGCCCGAGGCCGCATATTACGGCTTCGATGCCGTCCTGGACGCCCGGGCTCTCGACTATCATGGCCCGGACTTCGGCTGGTGGCGCATCCCGGACCAGTTTACCCTGGCCCGGGTGGACGCAACCGAGTTCGCCGCCGGCATCGGCGCTGGCACTGCCACCTGTGATGGCCCAGGTCCCAGCGTCGGCCCTGGCTTTGTCGCTGGCACCTGCCTCGGCACCGGCATAAGCTCTGGTACCAGCAATGATGCGAGCGCTGGGATCGGCGCTGGCAACGCCATTCATCCCCCGCGCCTGATTGTGCTGGGCAA
>JAGVUH010000277.1 GCA_019136395.1 Gammaproteobacteria bacterium | reverse complement strand
TGTCGACCCCGATGAAAAGGATCCTGACCGCAACCCTCCTTGGCGCCGTTTCACTGGCGGCCTGGGCGCAATCCGATACCCGACCGGCAATCCCGATGGAGACGCCGGACCTGCCCCCGGCTGGCTACGCCGGTGAGACGGTGCAGCCGGACGTTACCATCCTGGAGACGGATCGGGGCACGGTTTACGAATATCGCATCAATGGTCAGCTTTACATGGTGCGCATCCAGCCGCAGATCGGTCCGCCCTACTTTCTGCTGGACTCGGACGGTGACGGTACCCTGGATGTTCAACGAGACCGGGTCTCCGACATCTCCATACCCCAGTGGGTGTTGTTTAGCTGGTAGGGCGGCGAAAGCGGCAACCGGGCAATAAAAAACCCCGCCGTTCAGGGGAGGAGCGGCGGGGTTAAGTCGCGTCCCCGGTGGGGAGCCGGGGACCCGATCGCCGGGGGGAGGGAGTGGCGACCGGGTCGTGTCAACGCTTACACCCTAAGAGGGGTGATGCTGGCAAAAGTTCACCGTGCCGGTAGGAAATTTTTGCGGTCCGTTCGGTCTGGGCTGGCGATGATGCTGTCATTGGGGCGCGATGCTGTTCCTGGGGCGGGAAAGCCGCTGGCCGGGACAGCCAGCCGAGAACGAAAAGCAGACGGCGGTGGCCATCAGGGGATGTCCGCCAGGGCTTAGCCCGGGAGACAAAAGCGGCGGATCAGGGCGCGCAACAGGTCCAGGGTTGGCGGAATGCTGGCGACCTCCAGATATTCATCCGGCTGATGGGCTTGGGCTAGGTTGCCGGGACCAAGGATGACCGTCTCCAGGCCGAGCTGATTGAGGAAGGGCGCCTCGGTGCCAAAGCCGACGGCTTCGGCGGTGTGGCCGGTGAGGGCCTCGCTGGCCTGGACGATGGCGGACGTGGCAGGGGTCTCCGCCGGGGGGATGGCCTCGAAGAGGGGCGTCACCTGCCAGCCCAGGCCGCGGCGCTCCGCCACCCGGGCCACCCGCGCCGCCAATTGGGCACGTAAGTCATCGACGCTCAGGCCGGGCAGGACGCGCAGGTCCAGCAGCAGTTCGCAGTCCCCGCAGATGCGGTTGGGGTTGTCGCCCCCATGGATGTGGCCCAGGTTGATGGTGGGCACCGGCATGGCGAAGGCCGGGTGGCGGTGGCGCTCCTGGAGCTCCCGGCGCCAGGCCAGGATTTCCCCCATGACCTCGTGCATCCCTTCCAGGGCCGAGTTGCCCAGGGACGGATCGCTGGCGTGACCGGGCTGGCCGACCAGACGCACCGCCTCGTTCATCACCCCCTTGTGCAGCCGCACCGGGCGCAGGGACGTGGGCTCACCAATGACGGCATGGCGTCCCAGGGGGCGGCCGGCCTGGACCAGGGCGCGGGCGCCGCTCATGGAGGATTCCTCGTCCGCCGTTGCCAGGATGGTCAGGGGCTGCTGCAGATCCTGCGCCTTCAGCCCCCGCGCCGCCTCCAAGGCTAGGGCGAGGAAGGACTTCATGTCGCTGGTGCCCAGTCCGTAGAGCTTGTCGTTGTCCTCGGTGATGGCGAAGGGGTCGCGGGTCCAGCGGCCGGCGTCGTAGGGGACCGTATCCGTGTGCCCGGACAGGACTAGGCCCCCTCGCCCCGTGCCCAGGGTGGCGATGAGGTTGGCCTTGTCCGGCTGGTCGGGCAGTTCCAGGATCTCCACCCGGTAACCGGCGCCCGCCAACCATTCCGCCAGGTGATCGATGAGGTGGCGATTGCCCATGTTCAGCTCGGGCTTGACGCTGCTCACCGTGGGCAGGGCGATCAGGTCCTCCAGCATGGCGCGGAGTTTGGGGGGGTGGTGGTGCATCGTGGCTCTCCCGCATCACCCAGGGCAGGGCTGTTGGCATGGAATCAAGGTGGCGGACGGGTTCCGCGCTACGTCCATAGTCTGCAGCAGCGCTGGCCCGTGGGGGTCAGACGTCAATGGGCCTCTTCCCAGTTATCGCCCACGCCGATCTCGACCAGCAGGGGCGCGGTCAGCTCGGCGGCGGACTCCATGGCGGCGCGGATGCGGGGTTTGGCCTCCGCCACCGCGCCCTCCTCCACCTCAAAGACCAGTTCGTCATGGACCTGCATGATCATGCGCACCGGCGGGCGTTCGGTCTGAATCCAGGCGTCGGCGGCGATCATGGCGCGCTTGATGATGTCGGCGGCGCTGCCCTGCATGGGGGCGTTGATGGCGGTGCGCTCGGCGCCGGAGCGGCGGGCCTGGTTGGGGTGGTCGATGTCCGGCAGGTGTAGGCGGCGACCGAACATCGTCTCGACGTACTTGTCCCGCCGCGCCTGCTGGCGGGTACGCTCCATGAAGTCCTTCACCCCGGTGTAGCGCTGGAAATAGAGGTCCACGTAGGCCTGGGCATCACCGCGCTCGACGCCTAACTGCTTGGCCAGGCCGAAGGCGGACATACCGTAGATGAGGCCGAAGTTGATGGCCTTGGCGGAGCGACGCTGCTCGGGGCTGACCTGGTCCAGCGCCAGACCCCAGACCTCGGCGGCGGTGGCGGTGTGGATGTCCTGGCCAGCCGCAAAGGCCGCCAGCAGGCGCTCGTCCCCGGAGAGGTGGGCCATGATGCGCAGCTCGATCTGGGAGTAGTCGGCGGCGACCAGCTTGCAGCCCGGGTCGGCGATGAAGGCCAGGCGGATGCGTCGCCCGTCCTCGCTGCGGATGGGGATGTTCTGCAGGTTGGGGTCCGAGGAGGACAGGCGCCCGGTGGCGGCCACCGCCTGGTGATAAGAGGTGTGCACCCGTCCGGTGGTGGGGCTGACCATCTGCGGTAGCTTGTCGGTGTAGGTGGACTTGAGCTTGGCCAGGCCGCGATGTTCGAGGATGAGGCGCGGCAGCTCGTGGCCGGCGTCGGCCAGTTGCTGCAGGACGGACTCGGCGGTGGAGGGCGCCCCCTTGGGGGTCTTTTCCAGCACCGGCAGGCCCTGCTCGGCGAAGAAGATCTCACCGATCTGCTTGGGGGAGCCCAGGTTGAAGGGTCGCCCGGCGACGCGGTAGGCGTCCTCCTCCAGGCGGGCGAGACGCTTGGTCAGGTCGCGGCTCTGGTCCACCAGGCGCTCACGGTCGATGCGCACGCCCTGGCGCTCCAGGCGTGACAGCACCGGCACCAGGGGGATCTCGATCTCGCGGTAGAGGCGGGCCAGGCCGGGGAGCTGCTCTAGTCGGGGGGCGAAGGCCCGGTGCAGGCGCAGGGTGACCTCGGCGTCCTCGGCGGCGTAGGGGCCGGCCTGTTCGATGGGGATCTGGTCGAAGGTCAACTGGCCGGCGCCTTTGCCGGCGATGTCCGCGAAGTGGATGGTGCGGTGGCCCAGGTACTTGAGGGCCAGGCTGTCCATATCGTGGCGGCTGGCGGTGCTGTCGAGGACGTAGGATTCCAGCATGGTGTCCTGAGCAATGCCGCGCAGTTCGATGCCATGGTTGGCCAGCACGCTCATGTCGTATTTGAGGTTGTGACCGGCCTTGGGCCTGGCCGAGTCCTCCAGCAGGGGTTGCAGTCGCGCCAGCACCGCCTCCCGGTCCAATTGGGCCGGGGCGCCGAGGTAGCCATGGGCCAGAGGGACATAGGCCGCCGTTCCAGATTCGACGGCGAAGGACAGGCCGACGATGCGCGCCTGGATGTAGTCCAGGCTGGTGGTCTCGGTGTCGAGGACGAAGAGGTCGGCCGCTTGCAGGCGGGCTAGCCAGGCATCCAGATGGGTCTGGTCGAGGATGATTTCGTAGCCGTCCTGGGCCTGAGGCCCTTGGGTAGCGGCATTGGTTTCCTGGATCGCGGCAGCTCCAGTCGGTGCCCTGTCTGTGTTGGCTGACCCTGATCCTGATTTGGTGTCGGTGCCTTCCAGGCTCTCCAGCAGTCGGCGCGACTCGATGCGCAGATACCAGCCCCGCAGGGTCTCCAGGTCGGGTGGGGTGGGCTTCAGGTCCGACAACTCCAGTCCCAGGTCCAGGTCCAGCCGGATGCTGGTCAACTGGCGGGACAAGGGGAGCCGGTCCAGGCTCTGGCGCAGGTTCTCGCCCACCTTGCCCTTGATCTGGCTGGCGTTGGCCATGACCCCCGCCAGGTCACCGTATTCCTGGAGCCACTTGACGGCGGTCTTGGGGCCGCAGCCAGACACGCCGGGGATATTGTCGACACTGTCGCCGACCAGGGTCAGGTAGTCGACGATGCGCTCCGGCGGCACGCCGAACTTGGCGATCACCCCCTCCCGGTCCAGGCGCTCGTCGCTCATGGTATTGATCAGGGTAATGTGCTCGTCCACCAGTTGCGCCAGGTCCTTGTCGCCGGTGGAGATGAGAGTCGCCAGGCCCTCGGCGGCGGCGCGGGTCGCCAGGGTGCCGATGACGTCGTCGGCCTCGACCTCCGGCACCGCCAGCAGCGGTAGGCCCAGGGCACGGACCACGGCGTGGAGGGGCTCGATCTGCTCCCGCAGGTCGTCCGGCAGAGGCGGGCGATGGGATTTGTACTCGGGATAGAGATCGTCGCGGAAGGTCTTGCCTGGGGCGTCGAAGACCACCGCCATCAGGTCCGGCTGGTAGTCCTCCCGCAGCTTGCGCAGCATGTTGATCACGCCCACCAGGGCGCCGGTGGCCTCCCCTTTGGAATTGGTCAGCTTGGGTAGGGCGTGGTAGGCGCGGAAGAGGTAGGAGGAGGCGTCGACGAGGACCAGGGGAAAGGGCTTGGCCATGGTGGAGGTCCTGGGGTGAATGGCGGCGCCACACGGTCAGGACCCAAGTGGCGGCATGAAGTGGCGGAATTAGGCGATCAGAAGATCGATCCGCTAATCCGCTGTAGCGCAAGTCGAGGATAAATATTTATAAAACAATATATTATATTTATGATATTCGTAAAGGTATTGGTGAAACGAACGATGAGTTGGCACCGGGAGCCCGTTGGCGGAGACGGGATTCGCGCCGGCCATCAGCCTAGCTGGAGTAGCAGCGGGGCGATCTCGCGATAGACCAGGGGCAGGGGTGCCTTGCGTCCCAGGGTGAGGATGCGGGTGCCGCTGGGGTAGACGAGGTGGTAGGTCTGGGATAGGTGCAGCTCATCGTCCCCCTCCAGCAAGGCCATCAGGGCCGCGTAGGGTCGGCGGTCGCCGTCGCCGATGGCCAGTTCCACC
>JAGVUH010000362.1 GCA_019136395.1 Gammaproteobacteria bacterium | reverse complement strand
CCGCGCGGGAGATGAATCCATGACCCCGGAAATCCTCTACGCCCTGCGCGACCCCGCCGGGGTCCCCACCCACCCCTGGTTGTTCCTCATCCTCGGCGCCCTGACCCTGGCCCTACACATGGCGGCGGTTCAGGTCATGCTGGGGACCGGGCTGCTGACCCTGCGCGGCGCCTACAGCAAAAATCCCTACTGGCGGCGGCTGGCGGCGCACCTGCTGATCACCGCCAAGATCGCGGTCTCGGTGGCCATCGTCATCGGCGTGGCGCCCCTGCTCTTCGTTCAGGTGGTCTACGACCCCTTCTGGTACACCTCCAACGTTCTCTCCGCCTGGTGGGTGATCGGCTTCATCCTGATCCTCATCGCCGGCTATATCGCCCTGTACGTCTTCTACTGGAAGAACCATCACCTGAAGACCGAAGGCGGCCGCTCCGGCCATTGGCTGGTGCTGTCCCTGGCCCTGCTGCTGGGGGTGGGGTACATCGTTCATGCCCTTACCAACCAGATGCTCTTCCCCGAGGAGTGGCTGGCCTGGTACGCCCCGGACGGGATCATCCAGCCCGACGGTCAGCGGCTCCACTACGCCTATCCCTTGCGCTTCGGCTTCTTCATCGCCCTCTCCCTGCCGGTGACCGGCGCCTGGCTGCTGGGCTACCGGCGCTTTCAGCAGGGCCGGCCGGATGCCGACGCGGCCTACATCGCCTGGCTCAAGCCCCTGGCCCTGGGCCTGCTGGTGGTGGGCGGTCTCCTCGCCGTCGTCCTCGGCGCCTTGTGGATGCTGACCCTGCCGGAAAAGATGGCCTGGTTCGCCGCCTCGCCCTGGGTCTACGTGGCCCTGGGGGCCCTGCTGATCACCGTGGCCCTGCCCCTGGCCTTGGGCAGGACCCTGGACCAGGGCTACTGGGGCTACGCCACCTTTGGCCTTGGGGCCGTCGCCCTGATCGTCGTCTGCGCGGTGCGCGAGGTCCTGCGCTATTTCACCCTGACCGGCAGCCATGGCTACGACGCCCTGGACTACAGCGTGCACATGGACTGGTACAGCCTGGTGCTCTTTCTGCTGACCTTCGCCGTCCTGGGGGGCGTCACCCTGGGCTACATGCTGACCGTGGCCTGGCAGGCCGGGCAGACCGTCGGCCGCTATCGTCCCAGCCCGGCCCTCTCCCGGCTCGGCAGCCTGAGCATCGGCCTGCTGGTGCTCTGGACCCTGGCCTATTTCGGGATCGGCTTCTACGTCTGGGCCCATTGAGCATGAGCGTGGAGATGAACAAGATGATCCCTTCCCTGGCCATGGCCCTAAGCCTGAGCCTGATCAACCCCACCCTCGTCACCCTGGCGTCCGCGACGGTGCTGACCTCCGCTACGGCGGCCGAGGCGACCAAGGCCGCACCGGCGGATCTGGCGCAGGCGCCGGACCAGGTTGCTGGTGACCAGGACGCACCCTTGGACGCTCAGGTTCAGCCGGCGAGTAGCGACCCGGCTAACATGTCGGCCCCGACCCCGACCCCGACTCGGACGTCGACCCAGTCCCCGTCCCCGGCACTGCCGGGCGAGCCCACCGGGGCGGCCATGGCCCATACCTGCGCGGCCTGTCATGGTACCAACGGCGTCCTCGGGGACGAGTACTTCATGCCCCTGGCTGGCATGCCGGTGACCCAGTTCGTCACCACCATGCGGGAGTTCCGCAGCGGGGAGCGGCTGGCCACCCTCATGGGGCATGTCGCCAGCGGCTTCTCCGACCCGGAGATCCAGGCCATGGGTGAATTTTTCGCCGCCATCGCCCCGCCTCCCGCCTTGGCCGCGACGGCCCCAGGAGCCAAGCCATGAAGCTGACCAATCCCGATCGCCGCCGCTTCCTGGCGGCCACCCTGGGCCTGCTGTCGGCTGCCGCCCTGCCGGCCTGGGCCCGCCCCGTCGGTGAGAACGCCAAGGCCCATGTCGTCATCGCCGGCGGCGGCGTCGGCGGCTGCACCGCGGCCAAGTACCTCAAGCTCTTCGACCCCGCCCTGCGGGTGACGGTGGTGGAGCGCAACCCGATCTACCTGCGCCCCTATGGTTCCAGCGAGGTCCTGACCCAGCACGTGACCATGGACGACCTGGAGGTCAGCTACGATGACCTCAGGCGCCGGTACGGGATCGAGTTCGTCATCGACACCATCACCGGCTACGATCCCCAGGCCCGCACCCTGAGCACCGCCGGCGGTCAGTCCATCGGCTACGACCGGCTCATCGTCTCCCCCGGCATCCAACTGGTTTACGAGGCCTACGCGGGCCTGTCCGAGGAGGTCGCCAACCGTGAGATCCCGGCGGCCTGGATCCCCGGCCCCCAGACCGCCCTGCTGGCCAGACAGCTCCAGGGCATGCGCCAGGGCGGGACCTTCGTCGTGGCGGCGCCACCCAACCCCTACCGCTGTCCCCCCGGTCCCTACGAGCGGGCGGCCCTGGCGGTGGAGTGGCTGCGGCCGCGCAATCCGCGGGCCAAGGTCATCATCCTCGACCCCCGGGACAGCTTCGTCACCGACGAGACCATGCTGCTGGGGTGGAATCGCCTCTATGGCTTCAATCTGCCGGAGGACTACCGCCAGCGTCTGGCCCAGAAGGTCGAGGTCACCGAGCATGCCCAACCCGGGATGCTGAGTTGGGTGCGGGGCCAGGACGGTGGCCGGCTCATCGGGGTCGACCCCCAGCGGGGTACGGTCGAATGCGAGGCCGACACTCTGACCGCCGACGTCATCAACGTCATCCCGCCGCAGAAGGCCGGTGCCCTGGCCATGACTCTGGGCCTGGCGGACGGCACGGGCTGGTGCCCGGTGGAGCGGCGCACCTTCGCCTCCAGCCTCCAGCCCCAGGTCTATGTCATCGGCGACGCCAGCATCGCCGACGCCATGCCCAAGTCGGGGTTCGCCGCCAATACCCAGGCCAAGGTGGTGGTCCAGGCGATCGTCGCGGACCTGGCCGGCCAGCCGGCGCCCGAGCCGGTCTGGGAGAATACCTGCTATGCCCTGGCGGGCAGCGACTATGGGCTGTTCGTGGCGGATGTCTTCCGCCTGGTGGACGGCAAGATCGCGCGGGTCAACACCAGCGGCCGCTATCTGCCCCTGGATGCCTCGCCCATGCAGATCAAACTGGCCGCGCGCTACCAGCAGACCTGGCTGCGGACCTTTACCGCGGACTGCTTCGCCTGAGGGGAGACCTGAATATGACCGAACGTCCCATCACCGCCAAACCCCGGCGTCATCCTGTCCCATGGGCTGGCTGGGCCCGCGCCGCCCGCCTGGTCGCGCCGCTGGGGCTTGCGCTGGCCCTCAACCCGGTACAGGCTGGGGATCATGGCCAGGCGGCCAGCCCGGCGCCCAACTGGACCCCGGCCAGCCTGCGCCAGGCCCTCGCCGCCCTGCCGGATGGCGATGCCGCTCGGGGCCGGGAACTCAATCGCAGCCTCTTCTGCGCCTCCTGCCATGGCAACGAAGGCCTGGCCCCGACCATGAACTGGCCCCATCTGGCTGGCCAGAAGGTGGCCTATACCGCCAAGATGATGCTCGACTACCAGAGCGGCCTGCGCCAGGAGGGTGAACGTGGCCGGCTCATGCATGACGTGGGGGTCGAACTCTCGCACCAGGAGATCGCCGATCTGGCCGCCTTCTACGCCAGTCTGCCGGCGCCCCGGGAGGCGACGACCCCCCGCCCCGAACCTCAACCGTCCGCCACCGACCTGCCCGCCGAGGTGCTGGTGCGCAAGGGTAATCCCTCCCGTCTAATCACCCCGTGCGCCAGTTGTCATGGCGCGGTGGGCGAGGGCGGACGGCTTGAGGCCCCTGAACTTGCCGGTCAGAATCCGCGTTACTTCGTCCGTACCCTGCTGGATTACCAGCATGGTACCCGCGCCAACGATGGCAAAAAGACCATGCGCGCCTTCACCCGCGGCCTGACCCAGGCGGAGCTGGAGGCCCTGGCGGTTTATTACGCGGACCTGCCCTTGCGGCCGGTTGAACCGGGCTTCTTCCTGCCCTGATCTACTTGCCCTGTAACATCGGGGTAACCCCGTACTCCGTACCCTGTAAACCGCTCACCCCAGGGTCTAACCCGCAAGGCGATCCGGGGGAGGGGGGGACGCCCTCCTGGCAGTGGCGAGGCAGGGCCCATGCTTTTACCCGCAGCAGACGCGCGCCGCCGGCGCGCGCATTCCCGGAGGACAACTTCCATGCGTATCGCGGTCACCAGTCAGAACTTCAAAACTATTACCGGTCACGCCGGCAAGACCCGCCGCTTTCTGGTCTATGAGTTGGACGACGCGGGTCAGATGCGCGAGATCGACCGTCTCGACCTGCCCGCGGCCATGTCCTTGCACGAGTATCACGGTGAGGACCACCCCCTCTTCCAACTCGGGCTCACGGCCCTGGTCACCCAGGGTGCCGGCACGGGGTTCGTGCAGCGGTTGGCTCGCTACGGCATCCAGGTCCACGTCACCAGCGAGTTCGATCCCGTGCACGCCGTCAACCGGCTCGCGGGGGGAGAGCCCCTTGCCCCCGGCCTACCCCATGAGCATGAACATGGCCATGATCACCCCCACGGCGGTGGTCAGCATCAGGCGGAGGCCCGGTTACTTGTCCAACCTCGCTGAACCTGGTCCTGGCCCTGGATGTGGTCGGCCGGCCTCCAGGAGAACATTTCCCCCCCACCCTGGCCTGGGCCTGATAGGAGTGTCGTTCGATGGACAACTTTACCCGTAACTACAGCATCGGCCTGATCGGAGCCACCCTGGTCCTGCTCGGCTTCTGGCTCTATTCCCTCTGGACCCCGCGCGTCTGGGAACTCAATGACCTGCTCGAAGCGGAGCCGGTGGTGGCCGCCTATCCTTATACCTTTCGGGTGACCGAATTTGATGATGGCATTGCCACCCTTGCCACGCCGCGCTCCTTCAACTTTCCCGCCATTCGCTTTCTGCCCATCCTGGAGCCGGAGCTGGCCAACCTGGCCCAGGATGATCCGCGCATGGTGGCCGCGCAGCAGCGCCTGATCGATGCCCAGAAGCGGGCGATGGAACTGGTCCAGGCCCAGCCGGATGTCCGCGGGGTGCGTTGGGAACTCGATATCGCCTGGCTCGCCGATCACGGTATCCAGGTACAGAACCCCGAGATCGCCGGGGCCAACCAATGAGCACCGAGTCCAACCCTC
>JAGVUH010000675.1 GCA_019136395.1 Gammaproteobacteria bacterium | reverse complement strand
TTCCCCCCAGGTCTGGAGTTGCTCCACCGCCGCGGCCCGGAAGGTATCCCCGGCCGCCAGCATGACACTGTTGCCCTCCCGTTGCAGGTGCCGAGCCAACTTGCCGATGGTGGTTGTCTTGCCGGCCCCATTCACGCCGATCATCAGGATCACCTGTGGTCGGCCCGGGGCCGGCGCCCGCACGGGTGACTCGCAAGCGCGCAAAATCTGAGCCAGCTCCTCCTTTAGAGCGCTGACGAGGACCTGGGGGTCGTCGAGTTCATGGCGCCGCACGCGCGCGGCCATGTCAGAGATAATGCGGTTGGTGGCCTCCACGCCGACATCGGCGGTCAGGAGCAGGGTCTCCAGCTCGTCGAGCAGGTCCTGGTCGATGCGTTTGCGGCCCCGGATCAGATCAACGACATCGCTATTGAGGACCGCGCGGGTGCGCATGAGGCCCTCGCGCAGACGCGCCAGAAGACCACCTTTGGCCTTAGGTGGCTCCATTCCCGGCTCACCGGGCGAAGGGATGGATGGCGTCCCTTCCGCAGCCGTGGCTATCGATTTCTTTCTGCCCAAACCAAACATGTACAACCGACCCGACACCTGGTTACGCTGTATCCGCGGGAACGTTTCCCCCGGGGTCTTGTCAACTCCTGACTTTGGCGGCCATGCTAACAAACATTACCCGGGGCGTCTCCCGCTATCCCTTGGTCTCCGGGCTCTCGCACCTAACCTATTCATTCTGGGGTTGAGATGAGGATACCTACCTTTTCGGTTCCGCTGCTGCTCCCGCTGTTGCTTGGGACCCTATCACCGCCCGCCCCGGCAAATACCAGCCAGGTCCACGAGCGGACCCTCGGCAACGGGCTCAAGGTGCTCGTCAAGGAGGACCGACGGGCGCCGATCGTCACCTCGCAGGTCTGGTACAAAGTCGGCTCAAGTTACGAACCCAGCGGACTCACCGGTATTTCCCATCTGCTTGAACACATGATGTTCAAGGGCACGGAAAAGCTCGCTCCTGGCGAATTCTCCCGCATCATCGCCGCCAACGGTGGGGACGAAAACGCCTTCACCGGCCGGGACTACACGGCCTACTTTCAGACCTTGGCCGCTGATCGTCTCCCCATCGCCTTCGAACTTGAGGCAGAGCGGATGCGCTCCCTGGCCCTGCCCGCGGCGGAGTTTGTCAAGGAACTGGAGGTAGTCAAGGAAGAACGCCGCTTGAGCACCGAGGATGATCCGGAGGCCCTAACATTCGAGCAGTTCAATGCCATGGCCTACGAGGTTTCCCCTTACCGGAACCCGGTCATTGGCTGGGCCAGTGATCTGGAGGGGATGCAGGTCACCGACCTACGGGACTGGTATCGCCAATGGTACGCGCCTAACAACGCAACACTGGTGGTGGTGGGAGATGTTGATCCCGCGTGGGTTTTTTCCCTTGCCGAACAATACTTCGGCCCCCTGCCCGCCGAAACCATCAGCCTGACCCGCGGCGGTGGCGACCCTCCCCAGCGGGGCACGAAACGCATCCAGGTCAAGGCCCCCGCCAAGGAGCCTTATCTGCTGCTGGGCTACAAGACGACCGCCCTAGGTCATGCCAGCCAGGACTGGGAGCCCTACGCCCTGGAGATGCTCGCCTCGATCCTGGATGGTGGTTCCAGCGCGCGTCTCAGTCGCGAACTCATTCGCGGCTCCCATCTGGCGGCATCAGCCGGGGCCAGCTACAACGCCTTCAGCCGGCTTCCCGGCATGTTATTGCTGGATGGGATCCCCGCCCAGGGACACACGGTCGAAGAACTGGAGCAGGCCCTGCTGGCACAAGTCCAACGCCTGCGCGACGAACCCGTGGCGGAGGCCGAACTCGAACGTATCCGCAACCAGCTCATTGCCGCCAAGGTCTATGAAAAGGACTCGGTTTACGCCCAGGCCCGGCAGATCGGCAGCCTCGAGACCATCGGCCTGGGCTGGGAACTGATGGAGGAGTACGTCGAACATCTCAGCCGCATTAACCCGGAGCAGATTCAGGACGTAGCGCGCCAGTACCTGGTACCTGAAAGCCTGACCATCGCCATCCTGGTTCCCCAAGCGCTCGCCAGCGTGGAGGCCTCCGCCACTGCCAACCTGCCGGGAGGACTGGCCCATGCCGCGAACTGACCTGCTCCCTTCCCCGCTGAGGGGATTGTTACTCTTTTTATGCCTCTTGCCCCTGAGTCCTTCGCTGCTCGCCACGCCCTCCATCGACACCTGGGAGACCTCTCAAGGCGCCAAAGTGCTCTTCGTGGCCGCTCCCGACTTGCCGATGCTGGACCTGCGTGTCGTTTTCCCGGCGGGGAGTGCCCGGGATGGTGACCGCCCAGGCCTGGCCTCCCTGACCGCCGATCTCCTCGACCAGGGTGCCGGCGACTGGGACGCTGATACCATGGCTGAGCGTCTGGAGGCGGTTGGCGCCGAGTTGGGCAGCGAGGCGCAGCGTGACCTGACCGCCATCTCCCTGCGTACCCTGACCCGCGAGCCCGCCTTGGACCAGGCCCTCGAGACCCTGGTCCAAGTCATCAGTCGGCCGCGTTTCGCGCCCGCCGATTTCACCCGCGTTCGCGCCAATGCCCTGGTCAGTCTCAATCGTGACGACCAGGACCCCTCCACCCTGGGCCAGAAAGCCTTCTATCGGCTGCTTTATGGCGATCATCCCTACGCCAGTGATCCCGCCGGCACCCCCGATTCTCTGGCGGCGCTGACCCCGGAGGATCTCAGGGCCTTTCATGCCCGCCATTATGTTGCCCGCCAGGCGGTCATCGCCCTGGTGGGTAACATTACCCGGCCGCAGGCCGAAGCCATCGCCGCAAGGATCACCGCTGGTTTGACGCCCGGTGAGCCCGCCCCCCCCTTGCCACCGGTTCCCGCCAACGCCACGGGCAACCTGGAACGAATCCATTTTCCTTCCACCCAGACCCATGTCTTTAGCGGCCAGGCGGGCATGACCCGGACCGACCCCGATTACTTTCCGCTCTACGTCGGCAATCACATCCTGGGCGGAAGCGGACTGGTGTCATTGCTCATGGACGAGGTTCGTGAGAAGCGCGGCCTTTCCTACAGTGTCTACAGTTACTTTCTACCCCTGGCTGAACGAGGCCCCTTCCTCGCCGGCCTGGCCACCAAGAATGACCAAGGCCCGCAAGCCCGGGACGTCCTGATGGCAACCATCCAGCGCTTCTGGGACGAGGGACCCAGCCAGGAGGAGTTGGAGGCGGCGGTGAAGAACATCACCGGTGGCTTTCCCCTGCGCATCGCCGGCAATCGTAAGATTGCTCAATACCTTGCCATCATTGGCTTTTATGGTTTGCCCCTGGATTATCTCGATCGCTTCAATGAGCGCGTTCGCGCCGTGACCGTCGAGACGATTCGCGATGCCTTCCAGCGCCGGATTGATCCGAGCCGCTTCACCACCATCATCGTCGGCCCCGCAACCATTGATCAGAGCCAGTAGGGTGTCGGTCGCTGGCGGTCGGCTGCGGATCATCGGGGGTGCCTGGCGCGGGCGTCGAGTGGCCGTAACGGATGAGCCAGCGTTGCGGCCTACCCCCGACCGGGTACGGGAGACGCTCTTCAACTGGGTTGCTCCCCTGATCGAGGGCAGTCGGTGCCTGGATCTTTTCGCCGGGAGTGGTGCCCTCGGTTTTGAGTCCGCTTCCCGCGGCGCGTCGCAAGTGGTCATGATTGAGCGTGCCGCCAGCGTCTTCCAAGTTCTGCGAACCAACCGCGATCCCCTGGACGCGGAGCGGCGGATCGCGATCTTCCACGCCGATGCCCTGGAATGGTTGAGGATGACTCCGGCGGAACCCTTCGACCTGGTCTTTCTCGATCCCCCCTTCAACGCCGATCTTCTGGCTCCAAGTTGCCTGGCCTTGCAGCGGGGAAGATGGCTTAACCCTGGGGCCAGGATTTATCTGGAAACCGCTTCTCGCCAAGATTTTCCGGTCTTACCAGCGGGTTGGAAGCTGATCCGTGACCGCCAGGCGGGACAGGTGCGCTACGGCCTGGCGGAGACAGGCGAATAAAGCCCTGCTATGCTCTTCGGCCTTCGATCCTCTCACCATCAGGAAGCGAACCATGCGCAGGGTCGTCTACCCGGGGACCTTCGATCCCATCACCAACGGCCACATCGACCTGATCGGTCGGGCCGCACGGCTTTTCGATCAGGTGGTGGTGGCCGTGGCAGCGGACACCCATAAGACCCCGATCTTCGATCTTGAGGAGCGCCTGGCCTTGGCCCGCGGGACTGTGACCCATCTTCCCAACGTCCAGGTCACGGCCTTCAGCGGCCTGCTGGTCTCCTTCGCCGAAGCAGCGGGTATCAATGTCATCATGCGCGGTTTGCGGGCGGTATCGGACTTCGAATTTGAGTTCCAACTGGCGAGCATGAATCGCCGGATGTCCCCCCATATCGAGACCTTGTTCCTGACCCCCGCCGAACAGTACGCCTTTATCTCCTCCTCCCTGGTACGCGAGGTCTCTCGCCTTGGGGGCGATGTCTCGGCCTTCGTCCCCCCCCAGGTCCGTGCTGCATTGCGGGAGCGCTTTGGGTAAGATGAGTGTTACGGGCAGTTGGGCGCCAAGCTGGTGCCCAGGCCTAATCCTCAGCCCTTCTTCCTATCGCTTTACACCTGCCCCAGGAGTTTCACCATGGCGCTTTACATCACTGACGAATGCATTAACTGTGACGTGTGCGAGCCCGAATGCCCCAACGGCGCCATCAGCCAGGGCGACGAGATTTATGTCATCGACCCCGACCTCTGCACCGAGTGCGTGGGTCATTTCGAGACTTCCCAGTGCGTCGAGGTCTGCCCGGTGGACTGCATCCTCAAGGACCCCAATCACGAGGAGACCGAGGAGCAGCTCATGGAGAAGTTCAAGCGCATTACCGGCTAATTCCGGATTACCCCCATTTCACTCAGCCCCGCAGCCGCGGCGAGGTCTCTGGCGCCTCCCGCGGTTGATGGTCCAGAAATGTCGGCTTTGCCTTCGTCTCACCCTGAGATCCGCTCGCAGATTGACGGTCATTCCTTCTGATTCTTTGTGTCTTATACGTCAGACCGTCCGCTTGGTCTAAACCATCCGCCTAATTTCAATTCCCTCCGTAAAGCCATTCCCGCAGCCATTTCCCCGACTGCTAATGGCAATAATCGCTAGATTGTCA
>JAGVUH010000167.1 GCA_019136395.1 Gammaproteobacteria bacterium | reverse complement strand
AGGAAGACCGCATCGGCTTCTTCGCCCAAAGTTGCCCGCTTATCGGCCAGTACCTCCTCCCATTCACTTTCATCAAGCAAGTCGGCGTAATTGACTATCGCCAGCAGGCGACTACCTGGATTGCGGCGACGAAAAGCGCGCAAGGCGGCCAGGTCAGGTTGGCGTGGCCCCTCGATGTGCATGACCCAGACCAGGACATCCGCATCGTCAATGAGGGGTTGGCTGACGTGGTCATCACGCGTGGAGAAATCCGACCCCGGGGTATCGATCAGCATCATCCAGGTGAGAAAAGGGTGTCCTGGGTAGCAAATGTCGATGCGCTCGATAGCTTCGCGATGACTTGCCCCAAGTTCGCGTAACTTGTAGTGGACAAAGTCGACATCCTGATACGCGTGGCGCAATTGGCGGGGAAGGTGTCCTTCACGGAAATGGACATGAAGGTACCGCTCCGCGCCCCCCAGGATGCGGTTGACCGTCACGGTTTCCCGGTTGACGTTCATCGGCATCCAGGATTCGCCGAGAAAAGCGTTGATGACCGTGGACTTGCCGGCGTTCCAGCCGCCGGCCACGACCAGGGAAATCTGACGCTCCTCCATCCGCTTGAAGGCTTTATGAATGCGGATGCGCAGGTTCTGGCGCTCGCTCTCCACCCGGGGTTCGGCGAAATGAAGCACGCCCAGGCGCTGGTAAGCATCCACCAGACGCCGGACGTGCACGTTGTCGCTGAAGGGAAAACGGGTGTAGCGGTCGTCCGAAGGAACGTCGGTCTCCGGGATGATCTGGTCAGACCAATGCCCGTCCATGGGTCAGTCGATATCCTTAAGCAGGTTGGCCAGTTCCTGCTGGACTTTTGTCAAGCGTTGCTTTTCTTGGTGCAAGGTGGAGATCTGAGCATCAATGGCGGACAAGTCGGTCTCAGCTATCAGTTGCTCCAATGCCTTGCGATCCCGCCCGACCCGCCGCTCGGCTTCCTGCCAGGCCTGGGTGACATAGTCACCCAATTGGTTTTTGAGATTTAGCTTCAAATCGGCGCAGGCTTTGTCCAGCCCTGGTCTGGCTGCAGAGAGGAACTGCTGGCGGGCCTGTTCGCGCCAATTTTTTCTAAAAGCATCGGCACCAAATAGCAGGGCAATACCGCCAATAATGGCTGGTAGTGCCCAAGGAACCAGTGCACCAGCAAAGGCAGTCACGGTAGTTGTACCCGTTGCCCACCAGGGAATAGGGGTGGCGAGTGCTGTCTGCAGTGCCGTCACGGTAGCGACAATGCCGGCGAGTACGGAGCCGGTGCCAGTACTTAACAGAAGGTTGTCAAAAACTTTGCCGAATTCTTCCCCCTCGCTTGCCGTGAGTTTGTCAAGAGATAACGCATCAATGCCTGCCAATGTTCCGAGACGCCTTTGTAACTGTTTGGTAGCGCTGCGCTGCATACGGTCGGTGACTTCGCTGGCCTCGTTCTGGAAGAACATGCCAAAATCGGTGGTCATGATCTCTATGCTGCTGGCTTGCAGTTGGTAGGATTGCAGCCGCCGTTCACAATTCCGGCGCAGATCGTTAACCAACGAATGGAGGTCATCCTCCAGGTCGACCCGAATGTCCTCTAGCCGGTCTCGATCCCGCTCCAGCCCCTCGGCCAGGGCACGCAAGCGGTCTTGCGTCTCGCGCAGTTGGCGCTCGTCCCCGGCCTTCTTGACCTTGTTATTGTTCAGATCCCGCTGGCAGACCACGAGCCAGCCTTGCAGGCGGGACTGCAAGCCCGAACCGTGGCTACGGAGAATTTCCCCCAGCCGTTCATCGGTGATGAACCGCACCAGCCGCTCGCGCAGTTCGTCCAGACCCTCGCCCGTCTTGGCGGACACGGGGAAAATCCGGTCTTCCGCCCGCACCTGGCTGTCCCGGTAGCGGGCGCTGAAGCGGTGACGCAGATCGTCGAGAACCTCCCTTTGTCCCTCGGGGGAGCGCCCATCGGCCTTGTTGACCACCAGGAAGACCTTTTTGCCGGTACCCTGCAGATGCTGGTCGATGAAGCGTAGCTCTGATGCGGTGAGGGGCTGGAGCATGCTCAGGATCATGACCACGGCATCACTTTGCCGGATCGCCGCGTAAGTCTCGTCGATGAAACGGTCATCGATGTCTTCGGTGCCGATAGTGTCGAGGAGTTGGACGCCATCCTTGAAGAACAGACCGTTGGGCCAGTCAAGCTGAAAAAGGCCGGCATCGCCACGGCGTGGCTTGCCGAGGTGGGTGGTGTGGAGCTTGATCGCGGCGGAGATGGCATCAACGTCACCACCCGGTGGCACCAGGGCCTCGCGCTCAGCTACCCCGGCTTTTTTGGTATCGTCTTCTTCCCCATGCAGCAGCCAAAGAGCGGGTTGGGGACCGTAGCCGATGCGCATGAGCTGCGCCGTGGTCGGTTTGAGGTTAACGGTAAGCACTTCCTCGCCGAGAAAGAGGCAATTGATGAGTTTCGACTTGCCGACCGAGAAGCGCCCGATGAAGGCGATTGTGAAGACTTCATCCCGCAGGCGTTGGGCGTCGCCCGCCAAGGCCTCAAGTTCAGCCTCGTCGCTGCCGGGGTAGGGGTGGTCTTGGAGTTCCCGGTAGAGGTCGAGTAGTGTGGCCCGGTGCGTGAGATTAACGGCCATGTAAGTGCTCCTTCAAGCGGGCAGGTTGATGTCGCTGGCGGTGAGGGCATACCTGATCTGGTCCAACAGGGCCTCCTGTTCGACCAGGTCGGTGCTGTTGCGCAATTGCCAGTAGGAATGCTCCAGGGTCTCGACACCGTTGATCTGGGCGAGGGCCCGTTCCGTCACCGTCGAAACTGTTTGTTGCAAAAAGTCAATGACCTGGTCACGGTACCCGGTGATGGCACGCGCGACGGCCATCCCGACCGCCTGGCGATAAGCGCCCGTCATCAGGTTCTGACCCGACTCCAGAATTTTATCGAAAAGGCCGGTCCGATCAGCCCGGGTCAGGCCCATGTCGCGCGACTTGAACGCGAGATACCCTAATATCAGGGTAGGGATGCTCAACCAGCCGAAGAGGGCGATCGAGCCAATGGCGGCGATGGGCAGCAGGTGCTCGGCGCTGATCTTGACCAGCGGCGAATCGTAGGCGGGCAGATTGATCGCGAGGCTCCGCAGCAAGTCCGAGGAGAAGCGTTGGGCGCCATCCACATCGGCTTGCAAGGATTGCATGAATTCCTGGAGATACTTATCCACCTCCGTCTTGAAGTCCGCCTGGAGGGCCTCCTCAAAAATACGCTCGACGGTCCCCTTGGCCTGCAACTGCTCCAGGCTCATGCCAAGCATCTGCCGTTCGATCACGTCGATGGTCCGGTCAGCCGCGTCGCCAATCTGACGTTCCGTTTCACGCAGGCGCTGGCGGTATTTGTCCCGCAACGCCTGGCGCTGTTCGCGTTCGCGCTGGCGCGCCCCGCTGATCTGCTCCTCCAGGTTGTGGATCTGTTCGGCACTCTGGTCCCGCTGCACGGCCAGCAGGGCCTGGCGTCGTTCCACTTCCTGGCGCAATTTCAGCGCCAGTTGCTTGCCCAGCCGCCGGCGCCGGTCCAGGAGCAGGTGAGGCAGGCGTTCATTCAGGTGGTCGTAAAGCCGCAGCTTGAAGGGCGCAACCCCGGCTTGGTCCGGGATGCTCACCAGAAAGAGCCGGTCGGCCGCCTGGTCACCGAACAGGGTTCGATAACGCTCAGCGATCTCGTCCCGCTCACCGGGATGATCCAGCAGGTCGGCGTGGGTGACGACGAAGAGGATGTCCTCCAGGCTGCCCTTGGTCAGCAGGACCTGGTTAATGAAGTCCATCTGCGTCTGGTTGATGACCGAGCCGATGGCCTGCAGGACGAAGACCACGACATCGGCCTGCACGGTTTCAGCCCGGGTGGAGGCGATCTGATCCTGGTCATTGAAGCCCGGGGTATCGACGAAGACCACCCCGGGGGGGATATCCAGTCCAGGGGCCTGGAGGGTGATTTCGGCCAGGTGCTCCATGGAGCGTTGCAGGACGTCCAGGGCCGCCAGGCCACTGAAAGTGGTGTGTTCCCCGTCCATGGTGGTGAGCGAGGCTGAGGCCTCATCCGTGGTTGCCCGCGATAACCTCACCAGGGTGCGGGTGGTCGACGTGGGACGGGCCGGCAGGCCGACGCCGGTCAGGGCATTGAGCAGCGAACTCTTGCCGGCATTCCACTCGCCGACGAAGGCACAAACCAGGTCACCCGCGGGTAGTTCCGCCTCGATGCCAATTTGCCGTGACAGGGTGACGAGTTGCTCAAGATGGTTCATTCACCTATTCCCCTTTGTGTTGTTGGTAAGCCCCAAGGTTCTCAGGGTCAGCGCCTTGACTCGGTCGGCACCGGGCTGGTCCCTGGGGACCAAAAGCCCCGTCCCAGAACCGTCCAGTGCCTGAAAGGACGGATGGCGAGTCACTGCCCCCGACCAACAGGGTAGCCAGCGCCATGTTTATCCCCTGCAAGTTGACAAGCTGCTCCTTTCCCCTTGGTCCCAGGCCCACGAGGCGATAACGCTGTGGGCCTTGGTAAAGAAGGTATTCCAGCGGTACGACAGAAGTTGTCACAATACGGCAAGGATCATACCCTTGACGGCAAGGTACGATAAACGGTCTTGGGGCAACAGGGCGAGGAGACGCCACACCCTGACCTAGCGCAAAACGCCCCACCGTGACGCAGCGGGCGTCTGCCGGGCCGGAAACCGGTTGACGGCCGGGCCGCCAGGGGCAGTGGATCTAGACCGCGGACAGGTCATCGGGCTCCGCCACGACCCGGACAATCCGCGCCAGCAGCAACCGCACCTGTTCCGGGTCAAGCCCCAGCCGGCCCGGCTCCAGATGGACCTCCAGGCCGGGCCGCAGGGTCACGCGGCTCCACACCTCCACCGTCCCGGGCGCGGTGGGCGGGGGCAGTTCACTCAGATCCCCGCGCAGCAGGCGGCCGATACGCTCCAGGGAGACCCCAGCCTGCTGCCACTTGCGGATCAGCAGGAGCTGCTCCAGGTGGCGGCGGGTGTAATGCGCCCCGCGTTTGGCCCCCTCGGGTGGATCGAGCAGGCCCTTCTGGGTGTAAAAGCGCACCGTGCGGCGCACCACGCCGCTGAGGGCGCAGAGTTGGTCGATGCCAAAGGTCGGCTCCGGCTGGGAGGCCACAGCCGGTTCC
>JAGVUH010000236.1 GCA_019136395.1 Gammaproteobacteria bacterium | reverse complement strand
GGCCATGCCCCTGGCGCCCAACCAGCAGTACTCTCTCTATTTATCCTCCTGGGCGACCCTGTATGACCAGGCCGGCAATGCGCTGTCCGGGACCTACAGCAGCTTTAGGACCGGCCCCTAGTTATTGTTGGAGCGAAGGTAATGAAATCCCGTGGACCCTTAGGCCGGAACGTCTTGGCGCAGGGAACTCCCTCCCTGGCGTTGGCCGGGCTGCTCTCGATCCTGGGTTGCACCTCGGAGACCCCGCCAACCCCGGGGGTGGATGGGCAGACTGGGGCGGGGCCTGTCAGCCAATCCACCGTTCCGCCCGACCAAGCAGGCATGATGGCAGGAAAGGTGACCAGCGACACCGCCCAGCCGTCGCCAGCGAATCGCCCGCATGCGCCGCCAACGCGCAGCGAGCTCAGGGTCATGGCGGAACAAGCCAAGGGCGGCGAGGCGGAGATTAAAGGGCTGATCCAGCAATTCGACGCTAACCTGGACGATCCCCTGCTGCGCAAGAAAACGGAACAGGCCCTTAACGCCGCGCTGCCAGAATACAAGGAGAAGATGTTGGCCATCGGGAAGGCAAGGCTAAGGGACGCGGAGTGATGCTGAGGGTATGGAGGATACCGGCGCGTTGGCCGCTGGTCGTCCTTGCCTCCATCGTCGCTTTTGGACTCGTTATAGGGCGGGTTCCTGTCGCTCCGCCCTCCGATTTCATTACGTCCCCCAATACCAAGGCCGAGCTAGGTGCGAGCCGGGTCATTCCGGTGGAGCCGATACCCGCGGTATTCAGGGACACAACGCTCGAGGCTGGCATCAATTTCGTCCACGAGCAGGGAGACGAGCGTCTGGGGGGACTAGACGATTCCTTGGGGCCCGGTGCCTGTGCCTTCGACTACGACAATAACGGCTGGACTGACCTGTTCCTGGTCAATGGGAGTGGACTGACACGCTTCCACGGCAAGCCCCATTGGTGGCAGCGATCACAGGGCAGCGTCTTGTTACGCAATCTCGGAGGGGGGCGCTTTGAGGACGTTACGGCGAGCGCCGGCCTCTCGGTCCAGCTATGGGGCATGGGCTGCCTGACCGGTGATTTCGACAACGATGGCGATATCGATCTGCTGGTGACGGGGAAAGGCCGGAATCTGTTGTTGGCGAATGACGGTCAGGGGCAATTTGAAGACGTTACCGAGACCTCGGGTATCCAGAGCGGTTGGTGGTCTACCTCCGCGGCGACGGCGGATTATAACGGCGACGGGCTGCTGGATCTGATCGTCGGAAATTACATCGATTTTTCAAAGGGTCAAAAGACCTATGAGGCCGACAGCCAATTTTCCCCGGAACGATCGCCGGCCTTTGATGCATCGTTGTACGCACCCCAGCCAAATCAACTTTACCTCAATCTCGGCGGCCTGAAATTCCGCGAGGTCGCTGCTGAGGCAGGGGTCGCCAACGCCGAGGGGCGAACATTGGATGTCGCCTGGACGGACCTCAATGATGATGGCCGTCCTGATCTGGTCCTCTCCAATGACCGTGGCACGGGCTCTAACCTGGGCTATATCAATCGGGACGGACGTCACTTCGATCCCGCGCCGCCGGGACTAAGGTTGAACTCCGCCCTAGGCACGCGCGGGATCGCGATTGACGACATCACGGGGGATGGGGAACCGGATCTGGTCATTGCCAGCCCCGCCGGCGAGAACACCCTGGCCCTTGTCAGGTCACCAAGGTCCGGGAGCGGACAATTTGTGCCATACAATGATCTAGCGCGCGAAACGGGAATCGGTGCCAGCGAGTTCCTGGGTCTCTCCGGATGGACGCCGGGCCTCCATGATTTCAACAACGATGGCTTGGTCGACATCTTTCTGGCGGCGGGAATCCTTGACCCGGACCCCGACAGCCCGCGAATTCCCCAGGGGCAGCCTAAACAGGTGCTGCTGAATCGTGGCAACGGCTGGTTTGTGGATACAACGGCGGCTGCGGGCATGGCCTTGAGCGACCGACAGTCAGCCCGGGGCGCGGTCTTCGCCGATTTCGATAACGACGGGAGGCAGGATGTCTATGTTGCCCACAATAATGATCTGGGACAGTTGTTGATGAACCGGACCCCCACCGTGGGGCATTGGCTGGGGCTACGCCTGATAGGGAAGAACTCCAATCGTGATGCCATCGGCGCCAGGGTCCGGGTAACAACGGCCGCGGGGACTCAATGGGGTTTGGTCAGCAGCGGCGAGGGCTTCTTGTCGGACGGGGATAAACGGTTGCACTTTGGGCTGGGCCAAACCGCAACGATTGATTCGGTATGGATCCAGTGGCCTGATGGCCGCACCCAGGAACTTAACTCCCTGCCGATCGACCGTTATCTGGAGATCGAAGAAGGGGACCCCAGGGTCCACGCCTTGCCTGTGGCGAACGTGGACATGCCGGTCTCGCTGAACCTGCCACTTCTCCCCGAGGTAGCTGGGCCCGGGTTGCGTGCGCGTTATATCACCTTACTGGCCAGGTTCGGTGACGCCTCAATCCTTTCCCGGGCCTTGACGGCGGCCAGTCAGGACCCTGATCCCGGGGTCCGGGGCGCCGTCATCGAGGCGGTAAAGGCCCGAAAGCCCCCCGAAGGCCTCGGTCTGTTGGTTGTGGCGCTCGAAGACGCCGATACGGGCAATGTAGTGTCCGCCATCACCGGTCTGCGGCAGTACGAAGAGGAGACCTCGGTGCGCTGGCTCCTGCGCTCGTTCTCCCATTCTGACCCGGTGGTTCGGGTTGCACTGGCCGAATGCTTTGCCTATTTCTTCGCGGAAGAGGAGGCGGTGATACATCGGAAATATCTCGCCATACCCTACCTGATCCTCGCCCTTGATGACCCTGATCCGCGGGTACGCCGCGCCGCGGCGCGGGCCTTGGGGGACGGTGAGCGTTACCGAGGCCTGCATTCGCTATTGACCCGCCTCGGTGACCCAGATGTGGCGGCGCGGGCTGAGGTGGTTCGCGCACTAGGCCTCATACGACAGGGGTACGCCCTTCCCGCGCTGCGGCGCCTGCTCCACGACGCTGGACAACCGGCCGAGGTGTTGGCTAATGCCTTGGTCGCCTTGAGAAGGCTCAACGCCCCACAACTGCTCGATGAACTGGCGGACCTGGTGGCTGGGCGTGGACGTTACTCGGCGCACCCCGTGACTACGAGGCTGGACGTACTGCGAAGACTCATGGGGCCTGACGAGGGAGCGACCGCTTTCGGTAGAGGGGATTTGCAACGGATCGCGGACCTTGCTTTCGCATCGATCCACCCCGACCAGTCAATGGGTTCTGAGCAGGTGCCTTTGGTGCTTGGATGGATTTCTGTCAAGGCAGTATTGAGTGACCCCGCATCCCTCGATTGGATCGAGGGCTTGACCGGGGATCCAGATCCTGCAATTCGTGCGGCAGCTTTCGTGGCCCTGCTGGGAAATGTCAAGGTCGCTCAGGCTGCCTTGGTACAGCGGGCTTGGCTTGATCCTGATGCGCTAATCCGCCGCTTGGCAGCTAAGGCAATGCTTGCGAACCGTAAGCCATTGCCGTCCGACATCCTGAGGACCCTCCTGAGTGACGCCGATATGCGGGCCATGGCCTTGGATTACTGGAACTCATTCGGTGTCCCGGCCCAAATGGAGCCTTGGGGTGCACTGTTGTCGGCCAATGGACAGGGGGGGGGGGGAATCTGGCCAAACCCACGGCCTGGCCAGCGATGCAGGGAGGCCTGAGTCATATCGTGAAGTGACTGAGACCGGTGGCACGAAAGCGCAGACCGTTGAGGGAATCTGTCTGAATCCTGATCGGTTTATTCGTGACTTTTGTGCCTTGGCGCTGTTTGAACGCAATACACCTGAGTATCGCGCGCTGGCATCCAGGCACCTGTTGGATCAGTCCCAGGATTTGGAACTGCGACGGCAGATCCTTGCACGTTTCGATGCGTCTTTTGACCCCGAGGCCGAGAACACCTTATTCTCCGTTGCTCGGGAAAAACACGATGCGCTGCGGCCGGCCGCCATTAGTCGGCTGTTTGAGATCAGCTCGGACTCGCTGCTCGATTTTGCGCGCAACTTGACCCGGAATCCGGCGGAGGATCTGGCCCTGCGTCTTGAAGCGATGGAATATCTCGCCAGGCATGGTGATGCCGATGACCGCCGGACACTGTTCCGGGGATTGTAGGAACATTCCTGTGGACGAACCGAGGGGCGGGGTGGATCTGCGTTGATACCTGGAAACCCTTAGAGTGAGGTATGGTCCCATGAATATCAGGGAAGGTTTGCGCGCGACCGATCGTACGTTGGCTATTTGGCTCGGTGCTCTTACGGCGGTACTAACGTTTAGCGGCTATGCCACCTACTTCGTACAAACGCATGCCGTCTGGTCGCAGTGGACCTTTCTATTGCATAGCGGCCTTGGTATCTTCGCTACCCTGATTCTGGTGACCTATCTGGGGTTTCACTTTAGGCGGACAATCGGTTATCGGCGCCCGGTCATGGCCCTCTTTGGGGTGGCGACCGGGCTCGTTTTTCTGGCCTTGGCCATCAGCGGCCTGCAGATTCTAGTAGAGGGTCAAAGCAATGCATGGCGTTGGGTGTACGATGTGCATATCTGGACCGCCGCGGCGACCCTGGGCCTGATGGCGCTGCACCTGTTGTTCCATAGGCTATTATCCTTAGAACGGCGCCGACGAACAGATCAGTCTGGTTTTTCAAGTTTGCTCGGCAGTATGTCCAAAGCTGCCGGATTGGCGACCCTGGGCGGGATGCTGATCGTTGCCACCGCGACATTAGCCTACGGTCTTAAACCATCCCCTTTCCGGGACGAGCCAGCGGTATGGCCTTACCAGTACCCTTACGGCGAGCATCCCTTTCGGCCCAGCCAGACGGAAACGGCAACCGAGGGGTTCCTCGATGCTCGGCGTATCGGCGGTTCGGAACGCTGCGCGGCCTGTCATACCGAGATCGCGCGGCAATGGCAAGCATCGATCCATTCCCAAGCCGCTGCGGATCAAGCCTATCAAACCAATATCAACCTACTTGCGGAAAAAAAGGGAATTCCCGCGACACGCTACTGTGAAGGATGCCATGCACCCGTTGCCTTGATAAGCGGGCAGTTGACCGAGGGGGGGCGTCTGGACACCCAAGGCCATATGCAGGAAGGGGTTAGTTGCATGTCCTGTCACGGGATAGACCGTGTTGA